>CAZNDQ010000056.1:0-13109 GCA_964571825.1 uncultured Planctomycetales bacterium
TAGCAAGACAAGAAGCTAAGGCGCGGAGTCGCGGAATACCGCGACGAAGAATACGACGCGGGGGTTGGCGTGCCGGGTGCACGTGGTTATCGAGATGCTTCGCTCGCGCTCAGCATGACAACGTACGGGGAGCGGCGTGCTGGGCGCACACGTGATCAGAGATGCTTCGCTTCGCTCAGCATGACTTCGTGTTCGTGGGAGTGGGCGGGGCGCCAGTGTCGCGGGCGGCGGGTCTGGAGGTCGGCGAGGCGGCCGCCGGCGGCGGCGACCTGCAACAGCTCCGAGAGTCGGGCGTAGAGCGCGTGGGTGTGAACGACTTCGTCGACGAAGCCGCGGTGGAGGAGCCACTCGCCGTTCTGGAAGCCTTCGTGGACGGGTCGGCCCTGGAACTGCTCGACGACGCGGCGGCCGGAGAAGCCGATGTTGGCGGAGCCCTGGACGACGATCATGTAGTCGCCGCGGAGGCCGTAGCTGATGGCGGTGCCGCCGAGGGTGGGGTCGGCGATGATCGAAATGTGCGGGACGGCGGCGTCTTCCAGTTCATTCAGCGCGTGATGGACCTTGGGGATATTGCGGTGCATTGAGGGGGTGCCCTCCTGCATGCGTGCGCCGCCGCCCATGGAGAGACTGACGAAGGGGACGCGGTTGCGCAAGGCGACGCCGGCGGCGAAGCGGAACTTTTCGCCGATCTCGTCGCAGAGGCTGCTGCCGACGAGGCCGAAGTTGTTGACGGCGAGGACGGCGGGTTGCCCCGCGATGCGGCAGTCGCCGGTGATGAGGCCGGAGTGGAGGCCGGTGCGGGCGACGCCCTTTTCCAGTGCTTCGCGATAGAGCGGGAACTGGAGCTGATCGACGGAGCAGTAGCGGATGGTCTCCTTGAATTCTCGGAAGGTGCCGTCGTCAGTGAGGAGGCGGATCCAGTCGACGGGCGGCAGACGGAAGTAGCGCTCGGTCGGATGGAGTTGGGCGAGGGACTCGGCGCCGTCGGGGTGGCCGTAGCGGCGGGCCATGATGAAATCGGCGAGCCACTGCCACTGGGCCTGGGTGAGTTCGACTTCCTCGTGTTCGAGGGCCTGGCTGAGGTAGAGGGAGTCGGCAAGTTTGACGGCGTGGATGAGGCGGGCCATGCGGTAGCGGGCCTCGCGGAGGGCCTCGACGGACTCGGGATCGCGGCGCCGGCCGTTGAGGGCGACGATGGCGTCGTTCTCGCGCTGGGCGAAGCCGGCGAGGGCGGTCCGCAGCACGTCTTCGCTGCGTTTTTGTTCGGCGGCGCGGCGGGCGAGGGCGTCGGGTTTGTGGGCGCGGTCGGCGGTGCCCCAGGCGCCCATGGCGAAGTATTTTTCGCGGCGGGCGCGGAGGGCGGCGTCGCCGTCGAGGTTCATCAGGTCGGCGAGATGACGGCGAACGGCGTCGGCGCCGCGCTCGAGGAGTTCCTGGGGGTAGCGATGGCCGGGGCGGGCGCCTTCGGGGATCACCTCGTCGACGGTTCCCTGCTGGAGGGCGTCGGCGGAGGTGAGGCGGAGGCCCTCGGCGGCCCTGCGGATGGACTCGGGGCTGCGGTTGCGGAAAAGGATGGAGGCGCAGCCGCCGGGGCTGATGACCATGTAGGTGGCGTATTCGTTCATCAGGACGCGGTTGGTGGGGGTCAGGGCGATGGCGCCGCCGCTGGCACCGAGGGAGATGATGTAGGAGAGATTGGGGACGCGGAGGGCCGTGGTGCGGTGAATGACTTCGTTGATGGCGAAGGCCTGGCCCTCTTCCTCGGAATGTTCGGAAGGGTCGGCGCCGGGGGTGTCGACGAAGACGACGACGGGGCGGGCGGTGCGCTCGGCGAGTTCCATGAGGTAGACGGCCTTGCGGTAGCCGTCGGGGTAGCCCATGCCCTGATTCCAGCGGCGGTATTCCTCGACGGTGAGGGTGCGGAGGTCCTCGCTGCGCGAGGAGGGGCCGGTCTGCTGGCCGATGAAAATGATCTCGTGCGATTGGCCGGCGAGGTCGATGCGGGCCTGTCCGCCGATGAGCATGTGGTCGCCGGGGATGTCGGGGTTTTCGATCAACTGCACGTCGTGGAAGATGTGGTTGACGTAGTCGAGGGCCTTGGGGCGCGAGGGGTGGCCGGAGAGGAGGAAGAGGTCGTAGGGGCCGAGGTGGGGGTAGGTGTCGCGTTCGCAATGCTCGATTTTTGTGAGCAGTTCGGCGCGGCGCGGGTCATCGGCGGGCAGCGGCTTGAGTTCGCGCTGCAAGCGGGCGATTTCGGATTCGAAGGGGAGGATGAAGGCCATGGTTGTCCTTGCGTCGGCCGGGCGCGACTGATTTGAGCCGGTCCGAACCCGTTTCGATGCAAACGCGATATTGTCCCGCGCCGGGAGGCGAAATTCAACGATGTGGCGACGCCGAGGGCGTGGCATGCGCGCGGAAACGGGCAGCATCGTGGCGGTCCTGCGAGCGGCTGGGCGAGGGGGTAGAATGCGGTGCGGTGGTGCGGGAGGTCGGGCATGGCCGAGGTGATGATCTGCGAGATGGGCCCGCGCGACGGGTTGCAGTTTCTGGGTGCGCGGGGCGGGGGCGAGCCGCGGATCGTGTCGCCGGCGCTGCGGGTGCGGCTGGTGGAGCAACTGGTCGCGGCGGGGCTGCCGTTCATCGAAGTTGGGGCGTTTGTTTCGCAACAGCGTGTGCCGCAGATGGCGGAGACGGACAAGCTGTGCGCGCGGCTGGGGGCACGGGGTTCGACATGGCTGGCGGCGCTGGTGCCGAACCTCAAGCATTACGAGCGGTTTCGGGCAAGCGGGCTGAATGCGTTGGCGGTGTTCCTGTCGGCATCGGAGGCGTACAGCCGGGCGAACGTGGGGATGAGCATCGACGAAGCGCTGGCGAACGCACGGCAGGTGGTGGAGGCGGCGCAGCGGGATTTCGCGGGGCGGGCGCTGCACGTGCGAGCACACGTGTCAGCGGCGTTTCAGGAGGTCGGGGGAGACGGCGGGCGGTCGGACGTCGCGCAGGTCGTGCGGCTGTGCGACGAGTTGCTGAAGATGGGCTGTGCGTGCGTGGCGCTGGCGGACACGAAGGGGACGACGAATCCGCGGCGCGTGGAGGAGGTGCTCCGCGAAGTCGGCCGGCGCGTGGGACTGGAGAAGATCGGCGTGCACCTGCACGACCGCACGGGGTGCGGGCTGGCGAATGCGCTGGCGGCGTGGCAACAGGGCGTGCGGATCTTCGATGCGTCGGTGGGCGGGGTCGGGGGGACGTACGTGCCGTCGCTGGGCGGGGCGGGCGAGCCGATTCCGGGGAACATCGCGACGGAGGAGTTGGTGGCGATGCTGGAGAGCATGGGAGTCAGCACGGGAATCGACCAGGGGCGGCTGCTGGAGGCGGCGCGAGTGATGTACGAGATCACGGTGGCGGTGGGCGAGGAGCGGCCGCCAAGCAAGATTCTGCGGGAGCGGATGGGCCGAAATCAGTGACCAGTGACCAGCGGCCAGTTGATGTGTCCCGGAGTACCGGGACGCGGAATAGAAGAGGGCGACCGAGGCGTTGAGGAGCGGTCGTAGGGGATAAGGCCATTGCGGCGCGAGGTGGTGGCCGCACTGCTTGAAGCAGTGGCACACAGTCCGGATGGCTACGTCGGCGAAGGCGAAGGGTGGTGACCCGACAGAAGGCGGTCGGCGATTCAGCATGACGGCGTACGGGAGCGAAGATGGAACTTCAGGAGGGGATTTCAGCGGCGGGGAGCGGCGACGTGGAGCGGATCGTCGAGGTGTGGGAGGCGTCGGTGCGGGCGACGCACGATTTCGTGAGCGAGGCGGACATCGAGGCATTTCTGCCGCTGGTGCGCGAGCAGGTCGCCAAACGCGTGGACCTGACGTGCGTGCGGGACGGCGCGGGCGAAGTGGTGGGGTTTGCGGGCACGGCGAAGGGGAACATCGACATGCTGTTCATTCACCCGGACTGGCGCGGGCGGGGGATCGGGCGGCGGCTGGTGCAGCACGCGATGCAGGTGCAGGGAGCGATGACGGTGGATGTGAACGAGCAGAACCAGCAGGCGGTGGGATTCTATCGGCACATGGGATTTGAGGTGGTCGGGCGGTCGGCGCTGGACAGCACGGGCCGGCCGTATCCGCTGTTGCATTTGCGGATGCGCAAGTCGAAGGGGAATGGGTGACGAGTCGGTGTGCAGAGCGTGCACCGGGGTTCGACGGGCGCGGACAACCAAGCGGAGATGAATGGAGGTGCGGGCGATGATTGAGGGCGTAACGGCGACGATTTTCGTGACGGACATGAATCGGGCGGTGGAGTTCTACACGATGACGCTGGGGCTGCCGCTGGCGGGTCGATGGGGCGACGAGTATGCGTCGATCGACCTTGGGCGCGGGGCAGCGATCGGGCTGCACCCGGCGAGCAAGCCGCAGAGCCCGCGGCCGGGGAGCCGGGGGGCGATCCAGGTGGGGATGCTGGTGAACCAGTCGCTGGACAAATGCGTCGCGGATCTGGCGGGCAAGGGCGTCGGGTTTCGCGGGCCGATTGTGGATGACGGGGCGGTGCGGCTGGCGTTCTTCGGCGATCCGGACGGGAACGACCTGTATTTGTGCGAAGTGAAGAAGTGGTCGTAGGCGACGCGAACGGCGATGCGCCGGACGTTGATCAGATCTGCAGGGCGCCGACGCGGAACGGGGGCAAGTCGCCGGGGCGGGAGACGGCTTCAAGCAGGAGCGCGAGTGAGCGGCGCGTCTCGGCGGGATCGATGATGGCGTCGACCCAACCGGCGGCGGCGGCGTGGCGCGGGTCGGTCTTGTCTTCGTAGCTGGCCTTGATCGTCTTGAGCAGTTCGGCCATCTCGGCCGCATCGACCTTGTGTCCCTTTTTTTCCAATGCTGACACCTGAATCTGGACGAGGGTCTGGGCGGCCTGCGCGCCGCCCATGACGGCGTAGCGCGCGGTGGGCCAGGCGAGGATGAAGACGGGGTCGTAGGCGCGGCCGCAGAGGGCGTAGTGTCCGGCGCCGAAGCTGCCGCCGAGCAGCACGGTGATCTTGGGGACGATGCTGTTGGAGACGACGTTGACCATCTTGGCGCCGGAGCGAATGATGCCGGCGGCCTCGCTGTCGCGGCCGACCATGAAGCCGTTGACGTCGTGGAGGAAGATGAGCGGGATGTGCTGCTGGTTGCAGTTCTCGATGAAGCGGGCGCACTTGTCGGCGCCGTCGTGGTAGATGACGCCGCCCATCTGCATTTCGCCGCCGGCGGTGCGGGTGCGCTTTTTCTGGTTGGCGACGATGCCGACAGACCAGCCGTCGATGCGGGCGTAGGCGGTGACCATGTTGCGGCCGTACTCGGCGCGGAACTCGTCCCAGGAGCCGTCGTCGACGATGCAGGCGAGGACATCGCGCAGGTCGTATTCGCCGGTGGGTGCGTCGTTGAAGACCTGGACGACTTCGGCGGGCGGGCGCTGTGGCGCCTTCGGCTCGATGCGGGCAAAGGGCGAATCGCGCAGCGGGCCCATGCGTTCGACGAGGGAGCGGAGCCGTTCGAGGCAGTGTTCGTCGGAGGGCTCGCGGAAGTCGACGGTGCCGGAGACGGTGGCGTGCATTTCGGCGCCGCCGAGGTCCTCAGCGGTGATCTGCTGGCCGATGGCGGCCTTGACGAGGGAGGGTCCGGCGAGGAAAAGGCCGCTGCCCTCGGTCATGAGGAGCGTGTCGCACATGACGGGGAGGTAGGCGCCGCCGGCGACGCAGTTTCCCATGATGGCAGCGAGCTGGGGGATGCCCATGGCGCTGATGACGGCGTTGTGGCGGAAGATGCGGCCGAAGTCGTCCTCGTCGGGGAAGATCTCATCCTGCATGGGGAGATAGACACCGGCGGAGTCGACGAGGTAGATGACGGGGAGGTGGGTCTGCATCACCTGCCGTTGGGCGCGGATGACTTTTTTCGCGGTGGCAGGGAAGAAGGCGCCAGCTTTCACGGTGGCATCGTTGGCGACGATCATGACGAGGCGTTTCTTGACACGGCCGATGCCACAGACGACGCCGGCGGCCGGTGCGCCTCCCGCCTCGGGGTACATGCCGTCGGCGGCCCAGAGGTTGAGTTCGAAGAAGTCGGCCGAGTCGTCGAGGAGTTTTTGGATGCGCTCGCGGGCGGTGAGGCGGCCTTTGGCGTGCTGCGCGGCGATGGCTTTGTCGCCGCCGCCGCGGCGGATATCGGCTTCGCGCTTGCGGATTTCGTCCATGCGGCGGGCGATGTGCTCGGCGGTCGAGTTGGCGCGGTTCGCGGTGGACGCGGGGGCAGCGACGGGTTTGGCGGCCATGTGAGCGTCAGGTCCTGCGCGGGAAGAGCGGCCCCCGCCCGGCCGTCGGGCGCCGCGGCGTCAGCGGCGCCGCGCGAAACTAGTCGGGAATCGGGCCGCGGTGGCGGACGCCGAAACCGCCGCGCGGATACTCCCAGCGGAGCGCTTTGTTTCCGAGTTCGTGACAGGCGAGGATGGCGGCGCCGCACTCGATGCAGCCTTCCCAGCTCATGACGACCCGGCCGGTCTCGTCCTGGACGAAGTTGTTGGCCGGGCAGATGTAGAGGCACGGTTTGTCGCGGCAAACCTCGCAGAGCGAGGGGTCGGGGATCGACATGTGGGGATTGCCGGCGTCGACGGCAAAGTCGGTGACGCCGATCTTGTCGTCGAGCGACATGACGGGCAACGGCTCAAAGTATTTGCTGTCGATCGACATCTCGGTCATCGCTCCTGCGGCGCGTCGCGGCGCGCCGGTGCCTCACATGACCAGCTTGCGCGTCTGGAAGGCGACTTTCAAGCCGCGCAGCAATCCGACTTCCTTGAAAAGGCGCTTGCGCACCTGCTTTTGTATGTCGGCCTTGGGGAGGCCATTCATGGTGAACCAGTCGCGGCCGAGTTCGCCGAAGAGCTGGGGCCAGGCGTCGAAGAGTTCGGGCGCGGTGTGGGCGAGGTCGGGGACCCACTCGGTGCGCTTGACGTCGGCGAGGATCGGGGAGGCATTGAGGCGCTGGACGTAGAGCTGGAGGTTTTCCTTCGTGAAGTCCCTCCCCTGCTCTTTCAGTTCAATGAGGGTCTCGGCGGCGATGCGGCCGGAGCCCATCGCGAGGTTGGTGCCCTCGTGATAGAAGGGCGAGAGGTTGACGAGGCTGATGGTGTCGCCGACGAAGACGCAGCCGTTCTGCGCGGGGGAGTCCATGGTCTTGGTGCCGAACTCGGGGATCATGTGGCCGCTGTATTCGGTGGTCCTGCCGCCGCGGATGAGCTTGCGGATGGCGGGGTGGGCCTTGAAGTTTTCGAGCACGTCGTTGATGCGGATTTTTTTCTTCGGGAGGTCTTCGACGGAAACGGAGACGCCGACGGAGAGCGAATCTCGGTTGGTGTAGATGAGGCCGGCGCCGAACATGCCGCAGCTCGCCTCGCCGCCGAGATATTCGAGGGACATGCCCTCGTCGCCTTCGAGGTGGAAGCGGTCTTCGATGACCTCGCGCGGGAGGTTGATGAACTCGAGGCAGGCGACCTGCATGCGGTGGGGGTCGAAGGGTTTGCGGAAGCCCGCTTTTTGCGCGAGGAAGGAGTTGCAGCCCTCGGCGACGATGACGACGTCGGCGCGGACGTCGCCGTCTTCGCGGCGGGATTTGACACCGACGACGCGGCCGTTTTCGAGCCACAGTTCGTCGACGACGGTGCCGGTCATGATCATGGCGCCGGCGGCCTCAGCCTGCTCGGCGAACCAGCGGTCGAAGCGCGGGCGGATGGCGGTCCAGGAGTAGTTGTGGGGCGACTGGTTGAACTCGTCGCAGAAAAAGTCGAAGCCGAGTTCGCTGGTTTTGGAGAGCATGGCGAAGCGGCGGCGCGAGACGTGGCGCTCGACGGCGGCCTGGCCCTCGTAGTCGGGGATGAGTTTGGCGAGTTCGGTGGTGTAGAGGACGCCGCCGAAGAGATTTTTACTGCCGGGGTATTCGCCGCGCTCAAAGACAAGGACCTGCCAGCCGGCGCGGGCGAGGACGAGGGCAGCGGCGATGCCGGCCGGTCCGGCACCGACAACGATGGCGTCCATTTTCATGGCATCGTCAGACATTGCGTTGTTCTCGATGTTCGCCCGATTTGCAGCCGAGCGAGCGTATCGCAGGGCATGATAGTGGCAGAGGGGCGGGGACTCCAGCGCTGGCCGCGTTGCCGGATGGGGGGCGGCGGCGCGGGGTCAGATGCGTTCGAGGTTGCGCGCCTCGATGGTGTATTCGTGGTCGACGTTGCCGGTGTTGCGCGTGGCGGCGGGCTCGAAGAGGAGGACGGCGGCGGGACGCGCGGCGACGGGGCGGTGCTCGACGCCGCGGGGGACGATGCAGAACTCGCCCTCGTTCAGCGTGACGGTGCGATCGCGGAACTGGATGTCGATGCGGCCTTCGAGGACGAGGAACAGCTCATCCTCGTGCTCGTGGTGGTGCCAGACGTACTCGCCCTCGAAGCGGACAAGCTTGACGTACTGGCCGTTCAGCTCGCCGACGACGCGGGGGACCCAGGGCTCGCGGATGAGGGCGAGCTTCTGTGCGAGATTGACGGCGTTCATTTCGCGTCCTCCGCGGTGCAGCCGATCAGTGCTGCAGGAGCTTTTTGAACTCGGCGGTGAGCAGCGGGACCATGGTGAAGAGATCGGCGACAATGCCGTAGTTGGCGACCTGGAAGATGGGTGCGTCGGCCTTGGTGTTGACGGCGACGATGACCTTACTGCCGCGCATGCCGGCGAGGTGCTGGATGGCGCCGTCGATGCCGAAGGCGAGGTAGAGGCGCGGGGTGACGGTCTTGCCGGTGAGGCCGACCTGGCGCGAGTGGGGCTGGTAGCCGGCGTCGGTGGCGGCGCGGGAGGCGCCGACGGCGCCGTCGAGCACTTCCGCGAGTTCGTAGAGGATCTTGAAATTTTCCTGTGACTTCAGGGAGCGGCCGCCGGCGACAACGATGTCGGCTTCGGTGACGTCCTTGACGGTTCCGCCGGCGCGGACGAGTTCGGTGGTTTTGACGCGGGCGTCGGTGGGCGGTGCGGACCAGGCGAGCGATTCCTTTGCGGCCGAGCCGCCGCCCTCGGGTGCGCCGTAGGTGTTGTTGCGGACGGAGACAATGTTGAGGCGATCGGGGGCGAGGGTGAGTTCGGCGGTGGCCTTGCCGTTGCAGATGGGGCGGCGGATGTGGAGCCGGCCGTCGGCGTGCCAGACCTCGGTGCAGTCGGTGGCCAGCGCCGCTTTGTTGCGGACGGCGAGGCGCGGGGCGAGGTCGCGGCCCATGAAGGTGGTGCCGATGAGAACGACCCTGGGCGCGACCTTGTCGACGACGGCGGAGACGGCGCGCGTATAGGCGAGCGAGGAGTAGAGCGCCAGGGCCGGGTCGTCAACAGTGATGACGCGGGCGGCGCCGGAGGCGGCCATTTTTTCGGCGGGCTCGGTCGTGTTGTGGCCGACGACGGAGGCGACGATGGAGCCGCCGAGCGCGGGAGCGAGGGTTTTGGCGAGCGTGACCAGTTGCAGGGAGAGCGGGTGCAGGCGTCCCTCGCGTTGTTCGGCGATGATGAGAATGTCGTTGGCCATGACCACTCCGGGATGTTGCTGGGCGCCTGCGGACGCCGCCGCGGCGCGGGTGTTTTTCCTGTCAGACGACCTTGGCCTCTTCGCGGAGGAGACGGACGAGTTCGCGGGCCATATCGGGCGGTTCGCCGTCGAGCTTCTTGCAGGGTGGGCGCTCGGCGGGTGGAGTCAGCTTGACCTGTGTTACGGCAGCATTGAGCGCGGGGTCGAGGCCCTGAAGGTCGGCGGCCTTGAGCGTTTCGAGGGGCTTTTTCTTGGCCTTCATCAGGTTGGGGAGCGAGGGGTAGCGCGCCTCGCACAGGCCTTTTTCGCAGGTGATGAGCGCGGGCATCTGGCAGGCAACGATCTCTTCGGCGCCTTCGACGCGGCGTTTGGCGGTGAGCGATTTCGCATCGGCGGCGATGTTCAGTTCGGTGACGGCGCCGACGTGGGGCAGGTCAAGGTACTCGGCCAATGCCGGGCCGGCCTCGCCCGCGTCGAGGTCGATGGCCTGCTTGCCGGTGAGGACGAGGTCGAACGGTTTGGCTTCGCGGCGTACGGCCGCGGCCCAGACGCCGGCGAGGAAGACCTCGGAGGGCGAGTCGAGCGAGGCGTCTTCGACATGGACGGCGCGGTCGGCGCCGATAGCAAGGGCGGTGCGGAGCGATTCGACGACTTTGGCCGAGCCGACGGCGAGGGCGACGATCTCTTCGACGTCCTTGCGTGTCTCCTGGAGGCGTACCGCCTGTTCGATGGCGAACTCGTCGAAGGGGTTCATAACCATCTTGACGCCGCCGAGTTCGAGGCCCGATCCGTCGCCCTTGACCTTGATGACGGCGTTGGAGTCGGGGACCTGTTTGATACAGACGAGAATCCGCATGTTGGCAGCCACTCCTGATGCCGGGCACAGTTTCGCTTGACTGACGATCCGCCGCGACGCCGGTCGGGCCCGCGCGCGGACGGCACTCACTGGGGCGAGCGAGGAGGAGCTATTGTAGCGGTGCGGGGGTCAGTGACAAGACGCGCAAGGTGGATCGCAGCGCGTGACTAGCGCCCGAGGGCCATGATCCAGTCGGCGATGGGTTCGAGGCCCTCGTTGCGGAGGGAGCTAACGGGCCAGACGGGGCGGGCGTGGCCGACGGCGGAGAGCAGGTCGGCGCGGGTGGTGTCAGCGCCAGGGAGGTCGGCCTTGTTGAGCACGAGACCGGAGGCGATCTCCATGATGCCGGATTTGGCGAACTGGATGTCGTCGCCGGCGTGGGGCATGACGAGGACGAGGACGTGCTCGGTGAGATTGTGCACGTCGATGTCGGACTGACCGGCACCGACGGTCTCGAGCAGGATGTAATCGAAGCCGAAGCCGGAGAGGGCATCGACAATCTGGCGGCAGCCGGGGCCGAGGCCGCCGAACATGCCGCCGGAGGCGAGCGAGCGGACGAAGAACCCATCATCGGGCTCGGGCCACATCATGCGGAGGCGATCGCCGAGGAGGGCGCCGCCGGAGCGATGACTGGTTGGATCGACGGCGATGACGGCGACGCGCGGGCCGCGGGCGCGGAGAACGCGAGCGAGCTTGCCGATGAAGCTGCTCTTGCCGACGCCGGGGGCGCCGGTGACGCCGACGAGGGTGGCGCGGCCGGTCGGGGGCTTCCAACCGCCGGGGACGCCGTCGCGCTGGATCCAGGTGAGCAACTGGGCGAGGCCGGTGACGTTGCCGTCGGTGTACTGTTTGACGGCGCGGTCGAAGGGGGTGTGGGCGCGTTCCTGCCCGAGGCGGCGGCAGGTGGCGATGATGTCGCTCATGGGCGAGCCGGGGTTGAAGACGGCGGCGATGCCCATCTCGCGCAGGGGCTGGTAGTCGGCTTCGGGGATGATGCCGCCGAGGACGACGGGGATGTAGTCGACGCCTCGGCGGCGGCACTCGTCGAGGACGACGGGCATGATGGTCAGGTGGGCGGCGGAGTGGAGGCTGACGCCGATGAGGTCGACGTCCTCCTGCATGGCGGCCTGGACAGTGGACTGTGGGGTCTGCCAGAGGCCGGTGTAGATGACGTCGAAGCCGGCGTCGCGGAATTCGCGCGCGAGGACTTTGACGCCGCGGTCGTGTCCGTCGAGGCCGACCTTGGAAAGGAGGATGCGGAGGGGCCGCTGCGGGGGCGATGTTGTGCCTGGTTTCACCACTCGGGACCGCCGTCGTAGGTGCCGAAGACGTTCTGCATGGTCTTCATCATTTCGCCGACGGTGGAGCCGGCATGTGTCGCTTCGATGAGGGCGGGCATGACGTTGCGGCCCTCGCGGGCATCGAGTTCAAGTCGTTGGAGCGTGGCGCGATGGCGCTGGGCATCGCGCGTCTGACGCAGGCGGCGGAGGCGGGCGATCTGCTCGTCCTCGACGGACTGGGGGATGCGGAGCAGTTCGATCGGCGCGGGCTCTTCGTCGCGGAACTTGTTGACGCCGACGATGATCTTCTGGCCGCTCTCGACGAGGCGGTTCTCGTGGGAGGCGGACTCGGCGATGGAGCGGCGGAAGTAGCCGCGGTCGATCGCCGCGAGCACGCCGCCGTACTCGTCGATCTGGCGGAAGATGTCGTGGGCCTTGCGTTCGATGTCGTCGGTCATGGCCTCGACGAACCAGCTTCCGCCGAGGGGGTCGACGGTCTGGGTGACTTCGGTTTCGTGGGCGAGGATCTGCTGGGTGCGGAGGGCAACGGTGACGGCCTTTTCGGTGGGCAGGGCCATCGTCTCGTCCATGCTGTTGGTGTGGAGCGACTGGGTGCCGCCGAGGACGGCGGCCATGGCCTGATAGGCGACGCGGACGACGTTGTTGAGCGGCTGCTGCTCGGTGAGGGAGACGCCAGCGGTCTGGGCATGGCAGCGGAGCCAGAGGCTGCGGTCCTGCTGCGCGCTGAATCGGTCGCGCATGACGCGGGCCCAGATGCGGCGGGCGGCGCGGAACTTGGCGATTTCCTCGAAGAAGTTGTTGTGCACGTCCCAGAAGAAGCTGAGGCGCTGGGCGAAGGCGTCGACGTCGAGGCCGCGCTTGATCGACTCCTCGACGTAGCACATGCCGTCGGCGAGGGTGAAGGCGAGTTCCTGTGCGGCGGACGCACCGGCCTCGCGGATGTGATAGCCGCTGATGCTGACGGTGTTCCACTGGGGCATGTGCTCGGTGCAGTATTCGATGGTGTCGATGACGAGCTTGACGCTGGGCGCGGGGGGGAAGACGTACTCGTTCTGGGCGTGGAACTCCTTGAGGATGTCGTTCTGGAGCGTGCCGCGGAGCCGGTCGAGGGGGACGCCGCGTTCCTGAGCGACGGCGATGTAGAAGGCGAGGAGGATGGCTGCGGGCGCGTTAATGGTCATCGAGGTGGACACGTCCTCGAGCGGAATGTCGGCGAAGAGCGTGTGCATGTCTTCGAGGGAGGCGACGGCGACGCCGCAGCGGCCGACCTCGCCGATGGAGAGCGGGTCGTCGCTGTCGCGGCCCATGAGGGTGGGCAGGTCGAAGGCGGTGCTGAGGCCGGTCTGGCCCTTTTCGAGGAGGTACTTGAAGCGACGGTTG
>CAZNDQ010000057.1:0-7331 GCA_964571825.1 uncultured Planctomycetales bacterium
CTGCGCTGGTTCCGCGACGAGTACGAGGCGCACATCTACGAGCGGCGCTGCCCGGCCGGTGCGTGCAAGGAGCTGACGCCGCCGCCGTGCCAGGGCGGCTGCCCGGTGGGGACCGAGGTGTGGCGATACGTGGCGCACATCGCACGCGGCGAGTATGTCGAGGCCTACAAGGCGATCCGCGACGCCAACCCGTTCCCCTCGACCTGCGCGCGCGTGTGTCACCACCCCTGCGAGCGCGTCTGCCGCGCGGGGACGACGGGCGGCGAGCCTATTGCCGTGCGCACTCTCAAACGCTACGTCGTGGACCACACCGATCCGGCGAATTATCGTCCGACCATCAAACCGGCCGGCCCGCACGCGGCGCAGGTCGCGGTGATCGGCGCCGGCCCGGCCGGCCTCACAGCTGCGCATCTCCTGTCCGTCATGGGTTACTTCGTCACCGTATTCGAGAAGGAGATCAAGCCGGGCGGCATGCTGATTTGCGCGATCCCGGAATACCGACTGCCGCGGGCACCCCTGGAGAAGGAGATTGCGGCCCTGCTCAACGACAACATCGAGCTGCACTGCGAGACTGCGCTTGGGCGCGATTTCACCATCGAGGGACTGCTCGCGGACGGGTATAAGGCCGTCTATCTGGCACTCGGCGCGCACAGGACGAAAAAGCTCGACATCCCGGGCGAAGAAGCCGAGGGCGTTATTCCGAGTATCGAGTTCCTCAAGGCGTTCAATCTGCACAAGAACAATATGGCGCGAGGGGCGGTGGGCGTGATCGGCGGCGGCAACTCCGCGGTGGACGCGGCGCGGGTGGCACTGCGCCAGCCGGGCGTGACGTCAGTGACGATCTACTACCGCCGCACGCGCGACGAAATGCCGGCCTACCAGGAGGAAATCAACGACGCGCTGGAAGAGGGCGTACGCCTGGAACCGCTCGTGGCACCGGTGACCGTGCAGTCGGCCGCCGGGCGGATCACCGGCGTCGTCCTGCAGCGCTGCGAACTGGGCAATTCGGATGAAAGTGGGCGGCGGCGACCGGTGCCGATCGCGGGGTCGGAATTCACCGTGCCGCTGGACACACTGATCGCGGCGATCGGCGAACAGCCGGAGAAACACGGACTCGATGGACTGTCACTGGGCAAGTCCGACACGCTCGAGGTCGACCCGATCTCGCACGCGGCGAGCCTGCCCGGCGTCTTCGGCGGCGGCGACCTCGTCACCGGACCGAAGACACTGATTGATGCGGTTGCGGCGGGCAAGCACGCGGCCGGGATGATCGACCGCTGGATTCGCGGCAAAGAACTGCGCGAGCTGCCCGACGTCGTGCTGCCATCGAAGTACATCGCGCCGGTGGAAAACGGGTCAGATGGCCACGTCGAGGCGCGGCCGCACGCGCCGCAGCTCCCGCTCGAGGCGCGGCGCCAGTCGTTCGCCGAAGTGGAGCTGTGTGTGGAAGAGCAGACTGCGCGGTGCGAAGCACAGCGCTGCCTGCGCTGTGATCTGGAATTCACGCGTCCGGTGCGGCGCAGTCAGGAACAAGTGAGGTGAGTCATGGTAGCCATTGAGGTCAACGGCCGGACGATCGAAGCGAAGCCCGGCGAAATGCTGCTGGCGACGCTCGAGCGCGCCGGAATCAAGGTGCCGACCCTCTGCCACCTCGCGCCGCTGACGCCGACGGGCGCGTGCCGCATGTGCGTCGTCGAGGTCGAGGGACAGCGGAACCTGTCACCGTCATGTGCACTGCCGGTCTCAGCGGGCATGAAGGTCAAGACACACTCGCCGCGCGCGATCCGCGCGCGCAAGACAGTGATCGAGCTGCTGCTGTCGAATCATCCCGACGACTGCCTGTACTGCGCACGGAGCGGCCGCTGTCAGCTCCAGGCCCTCGCCTACGAACTGGGCGTGCGCGAGCGGCGATTCCTCGGGGAACGCGCGCCCTTCAAAATGGACGCCTCCAGCCCCTCGATCATCCGCGACCCCGCCAAGTGCATCCTCTGCGGCCGCTGTGTCCGCCTCTGCGAGGAGATTCAGGGCGTCGGCGCGATCGACTTCATCGGCCGCGGCAGCCGCACCCACGTCGGCACCGTCTTCGACCAGGGCCTCAACGTCTCGAGCTGCGTCAACTGTGGCCAGTGCATCCTCGTCTGTCCGACCGGGGCGCTCCGCACCGTCAGCCACGTCGACGCCGTCGTCGAGGCACTCAACGACCCAGCCAAGCTTGTTGTCGTGCAGCATGCGCCCGCCGTGTCTGTTACGTTCGCCGAATACCTCGGCATGCGCCCCGGACGCGACGTCTGCGGCATCATGAACGCCGCACTTCGCCAGATCGGCTTCGACCGCGTCTTCGATACGGCGTTCGCGGCGGACCTGACGATCATGGAGGAAGCGTCCGAACTCGTGCACCGCGTCAAGACGGGGGGCACACTGCCGATGATGACGAGCTGCTCGCCCGGCTGGATCAAGTACGTCGAGCAGTTCTACCCCGAGTTCATCCCGAACCTCTCCACCTGCAAGAGCCCGCAGCAGATGATGGGTGCGGTCATAAAGACCTACTTCGCGCAGCGCGAGGGTGTCGACCCGGCGAACATTTTCAGCGTCTCGCTCATGCCCTGCACGGCCAAAAAGTTCGAGGCGCTGCGACCGGAGATGGGACGAAACGGAGTGCCCGACGTCGATGCGGTGCTGACGACGCGCGAATTGAGTCGCCTCATCCGCCGCCGCTGCGTCAACATCGAATCGCTTTCGCCTCAGCCGCCGGACACGATCTTCGGCGAGCGGAGCACGGCCGGCAAACTCTTCGGCGCCACCGGTGGCGTCATGGAGGCGGCCGTCCGCACGGCCCATTTCCTCCTCACCGGGTGCGAAATGGAGCCGGTGCGGCTGCAGGCGATGCGCGGTCTCGCCGGCGTGAAGACCGCCCGCCTCCAATTGAATGGGCTCAACATCGGCATCGCCGCAGTCAGCGGTCTGGGCAACGCTGAGCGGCTCCTGTTGGAAATCCGCGCCGGACGCCACGACCTGCACTTCGTCGAGGTGATGACCTGCCCCGGCGGCTGCATCTCCGGCGGCGGACAGCCGCTGCACACCGACCTGCACAAGGTCCGGGCGCGGATGCAGGCCCTTTATCGCATTGACCGCGACGAGCCGCAGCGGCTCTCCCATCGCAACCATTCGTTAAGGCGGCTCTACGACGAGTTCCTCGGCGAGCCGCTCGGGCATCGCAGCCACGAACTGCTGCACACGCACTACGCGGAGCGCGCCGTGATCGACTGACGACGGAGGACTGGACCATGAAAGGCAAAGTACTGCTGGTGGATACGGACGACGACTTTGTCGCCGCGACGCGCGCGTGGCTGCAGCAGGCCGGTTTCGCCGTGGCTGTGGCGCACACCGTCGGCGACGCACGCCAATGGCTGAGTGAAGAGACGCCGGCGCTGGCGATCCTCGGTGTCATGCTGGATCGTTCCGACGGCGGGTTCACCCTCGCCTACGAGATCAAAAAGCTCGACCCGCTGATTCCCGTCATCCTGGTGACGGCCGTGACGCGCGAGACGGGACTCGACTTCAACGCCACCTGCCACGAGGAGCGCGAGTGGGTTCGCGCCGATGCCCTCCTCGCCAAGCCCGTCCGCTTCGAACAACTGGAACGTGAGATCGGCCGGCTGATGAACGGTCTGCCCCTGATGGCCGTGGAGACGACGTAATGTCGCTGCAGCCCGCACAGACCGACCGCGCACTGACCTTCGGGCTTGCCCCCGACCACGCGGAGATCGTGCGCTGGCTGCGTGAGACGGATGAAGCGCGGCTTGAGGCGCTCTGGCGTGCGGCCGACCGCGCTCGCCGCCTGCACGTCGGCGACGCCGTGCACCTGCGCGGGCTCATCGAGATTTCCAACTACTGCCAACGCGCGTGCCTGTACTGCGGCATCCGCAGACCCAAGACGGCCGTCCGGCGCTATCGCATGACACGCCAGGAGGTGCTGTCGTGCGTGGCGCAGGCGGCGGCAGAAGGCCTGGGCACCGTTGTCCTCCAGGCGGGCGAGGATGACGGCATCGACGCGGCGTGGCTGGCGGCGCTGATCGGCGCGATCAAACGCTCTGCCGACCTCGCCGTGACGCTCAGCCTCGGCGAGCGCGACGATCAGGAATTGTGGTTGTGGAGGCGCGCGGGAGCGGACCGCTACCTGCTGCGTTTCGAAACCTCCAACCGTGCGCTGTATGAACGGATTCACCCCTCGCGCGATGGCCTGCGCTCCGACCGCATCGCCATGCTACGCCGCCTGCGCGAGATGGGTTACGAGACCGGCAGCGGCGTGATGATCGGCATTCCCGGCCAGACCTACGAAGACCTGGCGCAGGACATTGGCTGGTTCCGCCGCCTCGACCTCGACATGATCGGCGTCGGACCCTATCTGCCGCATCCGCAGACCCCCTTCGGACAAGGGCGCGGGTCGGTCCCATCGGCCGGGCTCGAGCAGGTGCCGGGCAGCGAACTGATGACCTGCAAGGTGATCGCTTTGGCGCGGCTGGTCTGCCCCATGGCGAACATCCCCAGCACGACCGCGCTGGCGACGTTAAACCCGCAGCGCGGCCGCGCGCTTGGCCTTCTGCGCGGCGCCAACGTTATCATGCCCAACCTGACGCCGACCGTCTGGCGCCGCCTGTACGACATCTACCCGAACAAGGCATCCTGCGACGAGGATGCCGTGACGAGCATTGCCCGGGCTCGCGCCGCGGTGGCCGAGGTCGGCCGCACGGTCGGGACCGGGCATGGGGCATCGCCGAACCGGGTGCGGCGCGGCCGCGCGGCTACGCCGACCTCCGGGGGAGGATTCTCATGAACGCCTTGCCCAGGATGACATTGTCTGCGGGGATGCGCGACTTCATCGACGACGGTCAACTCCTGTCCCAGCTTTCGCGCCCGCGCCCCGACGCAGCCGAGGTGCGCGAGGTGATCGCGCGCAGCATGGCCAAGGAGCCTCTGTCCGTCTCCGAAGCGGCCGTCCTGCTTCGCGCTGACCACCCTGAACTCGTCGAGGAGATCTTTGCTGCTGCCCGCCAGCTCAAGCGCGACGTGTACGGCAACCGCATCGTGCTCTTCGCGCCGCTCTACATCGGCAACCACTGCGCCAACGACTGCCGCTACTGCGCCTTCCGCCGCTCCAACCCCGACGCGGTCCGCCGCACGCTCAGCCGCAAGGACGTTGTTCGGCAGGTCGAGGCTCTGGAAAACAAAGGCCACAAGCGGCTGATTCTTGTCTTCGGCGAACACCGGCACTACAGCCCTGAGTTCATCGCCGACACGGTGCGGCTTGTCTACGGCGTGAAGCGGGGCCGCGGCGAAATCCGCCGCGTCAACATCAACGCCGCCCCCCTCGACATCGAAGGCTACCGCACAGTCAAGGATGCCGGCATCGGCACCTATCAGGTCTTCCAGGAGACGTACCACCACGCCACCTATCATCGCTACCACCCGCGCAACACGCGCAAGGGCGACTTCGTCTATCGGCTGGACGCGCTCAATCGCGCACAGGAGGCGGGGATAGACGACGTGGGAATCGGCGCGCTGTTCGGGCTGTACGATTGGCGCTATGAGGTGCTGGGGCTCGTTCGACACGCACTGTATTTGCAGGAGCGCTGGGGCGTCGGGCCGCACACGATCAGTTTTCCGCGGCTGCGCCCGGCGCTCGGCGCCGACATCGACGACCGCTGGCTCGTCGACGACGCATCGTTCAAGCGCCTGATCGCAATCCTGCGGCTCTCGGTGCCGTACACGGGCATGATTCTCACCGCACGCGAGCCGGCGGCGCTGCGCCGCGAGGTGATGGCCTTCGGCGTTTCACAGATCGACGCCGGCAGCCGCATCGAGATTGGCGGCTACACCGAGGCCGGCGATGCGCAAAGCATGGAGCGCGAGCAGTTCGAACTGGGCGACATCCGTTCGCTCGATACGGTGATGCGCGAGCTGCTGCAGGACGGCTACATCCCCAGCTTCTGCACGGCATGTTACCGGCTTGGCCGCACTGGGAAGCACTTCATGGAGTTTGCCATCCCCGGTTTTATCCAGCGGCTCTGCACGCCGAACGCGATCACAACGCTGGCAGAGTACCTGGTCGACTACGCCTCGCCGGAAACCCGGCAGGCCGGCGAGCGGCTCGTGACGACCGAGTTGGAGAAGATTGAGAACCTTCCGTTGCGCCGCGCGGTGCGCGAACGGCTCGAGCGCATCCGCACCAGCGAAGCGCGCGATCTGTACTTCTGACAGGCGGCGCACCGCGCCCCATCGCGGCGCGGGGAGGCGACGGTCATGACCGAGCAGACACCCAAAGGCATGCGGTTGCAAGTCGGTATCTTCGGCCGGCGCAACGTCGGCAAGTCGTCGCTGCTCAACATGCTGACGCGGCAGACCGTGTCCATCGTCTCGGAATCCGCCGGCACGACGACCGACCCGGTCGAGAAGCCCATGGAAATGCTGCCCATCGGGCCGATCCTGTTCATCGACACGGCCGGGATCGACGACGAAGGTGCGCTGGGCAGCAAACGCGTCGAGCGGACCCGGCGCGTGCTCGAGCGCATCGACGTCGGCGTACTCGTCGCGGCCGCGGGGGAGTGGGCCGGGTTCGAGGATGGGTTGCTGGCTGAGTTTCGCCGGCGCGGCGTGCCCTCAATTGTCGTTTTCAACAAGACAGACCTGGCGCGGCCGGATGCGGCGCTGCGCGCGCGGCTGATCGCCGAGGGGACCCCCTGCATCGATGCGGTGGCCTCCGACGGGGTCGGCGTCAGCGAGCTGCGCGAGGCGCTGATCCGCGCCACGCCAGAGGGTTTCCTCGACGTGACAAACATCCTGGCGGACCTCGTGCCGCCGGGGGCGCTGACGGTGCTTGTCGTACCCATCGACAAGGAGGCGCCGAAAGGTCGCATCATCCTGCCGCAGGTGCAGGCCATCCGCGACCTGCTCGACCATCACCAGTCATGCCTCGTCGTGCAGGACCGGGAGCTGACGAGTGCTCTGGCCGAGCTGAGGCGCCCGCCGGCGCTCGTCGTCACCGACTCCCAGGCCTTCGATCGTGTGGCACGCGACACGCCGCCGGGTGTGATGATGACGTCGTTCTCGATCGTTTTCGCCCGCTTCAAGGGAGACCTGCTCGAGTTCACGCGCGGTGCAATGGCCATTGACGCGCTGCGCCCCGGCGACCGCGTCCTCATCGCCGAGGCTTGCTCACACCACCCTATCGTCGATGACATCGGCCGGGAGAAGATCCCGCGCTGGCTGCGCGAATACGTCGGTGGCGACCTCGAGTTTGTCGCGACGCAGGGCCATGACTTTCCGCCCGATCT
>CAZNDQ010000057.1:7341-13068 GCA_964571825.1 uncultured Planctomycetales bacterium
CAAGCTGGTTGTGCACTGCGGTGCCTGCGTGCAGAACCGGCGCGAGGTGCTCTCGCGTATCGAGCGCTGCCGGCGCGCTGGCGTGCCGATTACCAACTACGGCATGGCGATCGCCTTTGCCCTCGGCCTCTTTGACCGTGCCCTTGAGCCCTTCCCGGACGCGCTGGCGCTCTACCGCCGCCTTCGCACAGATCGGGCCGCACGCCGAGAGCAACCGGTTCCGTCGTTGAGCTGATCTCGTCTCGAGGAGAACGGCTTGAAGGGCGGCCGCAGCCGCTACCCGTTCACGTCGTCTTCGATATCCGCATCGTCGGGCGTCTCGGGGATCGGGACGGTGGCATCCGCTTCAAGCTTACGCAGCGTCGCACCGAGGCGAACCCCCGCGGGGTGATCCGCCCGCCCGTCCAGCGACGACTTGAGCGCCGCAACCGCCGCGTCCCGATACTCCGTGTTGTTCGGATCGAGCTGCGACAGCATCGCCAGCGCCACGCCCATGCCCCCTTGGTACACCCAGAAGCCCTCAGCCCGCGCGGCTTTCTGAAATGCCTCGGCCGCCGCATACGCCGACTCGGCTGCCAGCGCTCGTTCCGCAGTGATCTCTTCCGCCAACTCATCCACCGTGGGAAGGCCGCTGATTCCGCTTTCGGCTGCCGGTGCGAGCGCCGCCCGGTGCGATGTCAGGTCGGCCAGCCGCTGGTAGTGGATCGCGGCCGCCAGGAGCCGGGCCTCGGCCGCCAGTCCCAGCAGACCCGCCCCGACCCACTTTTCGCCGCTGATCATCTCCAGCCGCGGCGCCGTTGCTCCCACGATCCCCGCCGCCTCCTGCATTCGCGATGACTGCGCTCGTTCTCCCTGCGCCGCCTCGCGCAGGCACGGCTCGATGCGCCGCGCCAACGCCTCTTCCTCCATTGCCTGTGCCGCGCCGCGAAGTGCCTCGCAGTTTTCGATCACCGTGCGGAGTTCCTCTGACAGCGCCTCCGACCGCGAACGATCCCGCTCGATCGCCGCCGCCAGT
Source organism: uncultured Planctomycetales bacterium (assembly GCA_964571825.1). Classification (GTDB taxonomy): domain Bacteria; phylum Planctomycetota; class Phycisphaerae; order UBA1845; genus CAZNDQ01. The sequence goes on from CAZNDQ010000057.1 coordinate 8,357, forward strand.
GCCTGGCGAATCGCACGCAGCCGCTCTACGTGCAACTGCGCGTCGTCCAGCGCCGCGCGCAACGCCTGGTACCGGGCCTCGGCGACCGCCACGTCCCGCTGCAGAGCGGGCAACCCGCCCTCGTATCCGAGCGCTCCGCCAGCTTCTTCCGGCACAAAGCGGCCTTCGCCGTTCTCCTCATCTTCCTCGAAGGCGGCGTGTCGTACCGTACCGAGTTCGGTTTCCTCGAGGCGCCGCGACGCCTCGTTGAGCGCTGCGCCGGCCTCCCGGATCGCGCGAAGCCGCTGTGCAAAATCGCCCGGCTGCGTCCGCTCCGCCAGTGCAGTCGTCAGCGCGAGATATCGCTCGTCCGCCCGATCGCGTGCGGCACGCAGTTCGGCCACTTGCGCCAGCATGTCGTCGCGCGCCACCCGCGCGGCCGTTACGACCTCCTCCTGATCAGCGGCTTGCTGCTGAAGCGCGGCCGACTGCTGCTCCGCCTCGTTGATCGATTCGTCGATTCCGCGCCGCTGCTCGATCGCCTCCGACACGGCGCGGACGCGCCGCAACGCGCTGCTGAGCCGCCCGATCTCCGGCCGCAACTGCTCGGCCTGACGCCGCAGATCGAGCGCTGCCAGCCTCTGCCGCTGGCCTTGCAGATAATGAACGCTCGCGAGGAGCTGGTGCCCCTCCACGCACTCGGAATCCTCATTCACCGCCGCCAGGAGCAGCTTCTCTGCCTCGTCCAGCGAGGCGGCGTTGTCGCTCAGCTCGCGCCGCAGTCGCTCCAGTGCTTCCACAACGGCGCGGGCCTGCTGCTCAGGCGCGCCGCCCAGTGCACGCAGCTCGGCAAAGGTCGACTCCGGCCGTCCGCCATCCAGGAAGTTGCTTAGCTCCGCTTCGCGCCGGCCAAACTGCCCGCGTGCGAAAAACCCGCCTTCGATCATCGACTCCGGCCAGCCCCACGCCAGCAGCAGCTCGCGCGATCCCTCAGGTGCGACCCCCGACGCCCGCTCGTAGGCGCCCGCAAAATCCCGCACCACCTGATCGATTTCCTGAAAATCGCGCGAATAACCCCTGGCCAGGGCAGTCACGTTCTCTGCCTCCATCGCCGGCCAGAGTCCGCGATCGGACGCCGACTGCATGACCGAGAGAACCAGGGCGGCATGCGGGTTGTATCTGGCCAGGACGCGCCGTGCGGCCTCCACTCGCTCCGCGGCGCTCTTGCGAGCCTGCGTCTCCGAGCTTTCCAGGCTGGGGGAAATGAGTACCAGCAGGCCCATCGCCGCGGCGACGCCGACGAAGACAAGCGGTCCGATCAGCCGTTCTTTCACATCGGGGCTCCTCGCGCGGCCGGGGGGTAGGCGGGCAGCTCTCCGGCCCGTTCGTCATTCAATTAGTATCACTCGAATCGAGGGGTGTCAATTCACTGCGGCGGCTGGATGGGGTGAAACGAACCGCAATTCGCGTGCGGAACGGGGCGACGGTCTACGGCGCCGACGCGTAGATCGGCCCGTCGACCGCGTTGAGCACCTGGCGCAGGTCAAACCGCCTCCCGGGACAGGCCGTCCGCCCCGTCACGTTCTTGTGCGTTGTGATGTTCGTTGAGTTGATACCGCACCGCGCTTGCAGGAACTGCACCAGCCGGTTCAGCGAGCGCATCTGCGCCGCCGACGGTGCCTGTTTTTCGAAGTTGCCGACCAGGCAGATCCCGATCCCGTGATCGTTGTAGTAGTTGTCATCCGTCTTGCAATGCGCCCCGTGCTTCTGCTTCCGCCAGCGCGATCCCACCTCGATCTGCCCGTCGCCGCTTTCCGTTCCGTTGCCGATAACGAAGTGATACCCCAGCTCGTCCCATCCCCGTTCGACGCGGTGCAGCCGATCGAAACTGCTCGCGCACCCTTTGTCGCTTGCGCTGTGGTGGATCACAATGTACTTCCACCGGGAATCGAACCCGCTCGGCGGCATCCAGCCCGATTCGCCGGCGTCCCCCGGCGTCGGAGGCAATGTTGGCCTCGGCGCCGGCGACACCGTTCGTATCGGCATTGGCGAATACGGCCGCACTCGCAATGGTTGATCCTTCGACTTGCCTGCCAGCGAAGGTTGCGGCAGTTCAGCAAGCACCCTCGGCTCGGTTGGGGCGCAGGCCGAAACGAACAGCAGCAGCGCGGCCGCAACAATCCGCGTGGACATGGCAATCGGCTCCGCTCGAAAGTGTTTACCGGCACTGGCGGCACCGCGCGCCGCCGACCCCGTGATGGGCCTGCTACGTCGCATGTTATCGGCCACCATGCCGATCTGTGTCAAGCCGGACCCGGCTGATTTTACGCAAAAGACTCCAGCCCCCGCCCCGCTGAGACCAGGATCAATTGCCGCCCCCAACTAAACGATATTGTCAATGGAGTAATGATCGGACGGATCGCCGACAGCCCCGGTCTTGTAACGGCCTGTCCCAGGTGCAACATGGCAACCAACAAACGATCTCGACCGCGACGAACGCCGCCCGCAAAAAACGGCCCCGCTGTGCCCGAAACGCACCCAGTAGCGCCCCCCTCCTCCCCGCTGGAGAACCGCTCGCTTGCGGAGACCGGTACGGCGCCGACGCTCAGCGCCGGTTCCGCCGCGCGCGACGCGCAATCCCTGCCGCAGATCGCCGGGTTGGTTCGCCGTCTTCGCGAGTTGCCTGCCGTTCGCCCGGAGAAGATCCTCGCCGCTCGGCAGGCCATCCAAACCGGCACCTTCGACGATGAGGCCCGCCTCGACGGCTGCCTGAATCGCCTCCACGAGGACATCGGCATCCTCTGCCGCCGGCAGACCGGGGAAGCGGCCAGCGATGAGAAGCGGCCGCCCAAACCGACCGCCGCGACGCCCGTCCCGTAAAAACGAACGACGGCCAAGGGACTCCCGGCCGTCGCAATCACCTGTGAACCGCGCTCCCCGCACTGAACGCGATCCGTTACTTGTCCTTCACTTCGTACTCGGCGTCAATCACGTCCTCGTCGGCCGTGGCCGTCGACGCGGCCTTGGCACCCGGTGCTTCCTTGCCGCCTTCGCGCTTGGCCGCCGCCTCGTACATCAGCCGGCTCAGGTTGTGCGAGGACTTGACCACGCTCTCCGTGCATTTGCGGATCGCGTCGGCATCATCGCCCTTGGCCGCTTCCTTGAGGCGATTCAGCGCCGCTTCGACGTCGCCGCGCTCGGAGGCCGGGACCTTCTCTCCGTGCTCCTTCAGCGTCGACTCCGTCTGGTAGACGAGTTGATCCGCCTGGTTCTTCAGGTCTGCCAGCTCGCGCCGCTTCGTGTCCTCCTCGGCGAAAGTGTCCGCGTCGCGCTTCATCCGCTCGATCTCATCCTTCGACAGACCGCTCGAGCCCTCGATGCGGATGGACTGCTCCTTGTTCGTCGCCTTGTCCTTGGCATTGACACTGAGGATGCCGTTGGCGTCGATGTCGAACGTCACCTCGATCTGCGGCACGCCGCGTGGCGCCGGCGGAATCCCCGAGAGCGTGAACCGTCCCAGCGTCCGATTGTCCGCCGCCATCTTTCGCTCACCCTGTAGCACGTGGATGCCGACCTCAGTCTGCCCGTCGGACGCCGTCGAGTACACGCGCGACTTGCTCGTCGGGATGGTCGTATTGCGCTCGATCAGTACGTCGAAGACGCCGCCCAGCGTCTCCACACCCAGCGACAGCGGAGTCACGTCGAGCAGGACGATGTCGTCCTTCTCGCCGGTGAGTACCGCACCCTGTACGGCCGCCCCGATTGCGACCACTTCGTCCGGGTTGAGGCTCTTGTTCGGCTCGCGCCCGAAGATCTCCTTCGCCAGCTTCTGCACCGCCGGCATGCGCGTCGAACCGCCGACGAGCACCACCTCATCGACGTCCCTGGCCGTCAGCTTCGCGTCCTGCAGGGCCTTCATCACAGGCCCTCGCGTGCGCTCCGTCAGCTTCGACGTGAGCTGCTCGAAGCGGCTCCGTGTGATCGTCTCCTGCAGGTGCTTCGGCCCGTTCTGGTCTGCCGTGATGAACGGCAGGTTGATCGACGTTTCCTGCATCGTCGAGAGTTCGCACTTGGCCTTCTCACAGGCCTCTTTCAGGCGCTGCAACGCCATCGGGTCCTTGCGCAGGTCGATGCCTTCCTTCTTGCGGAACTCCTCCGCCACGTAGTTGATCAACTCCTGGTCGTAATCGTCCCCGCCGAGGTGCCCGTCGCCGTTCGTGCTGATCACCTCGAAGACGTTGTCCCCGATGTCGAGGATCGAGATGTCGAACGTGCCGCCGCCCAGGTCATAGACGGCGATCTTGTGGCTGCGCGATTTGTCCAGCCCATAGGCCAGCGCCGCCGCCGTCGGCTCATTGATGATCCGCTCGACCTTCAGCCCTGCGATTTCGCCCGCATCCTTCGTCGCCTTGCGCTGCGAGTCGTTGAAGTAAGCCGGCACCGTGATTACCGCGCGGTCGACCTTTTCGCCGAGGTAGTCTTCGGCCGTCTTCTTCAGGTCCTGCAGGATCATGGCAGAGATCTCCGGCGGCGTGTACTGCTTGCCGCGCACCTCCACCTTCACCAGCTCCTCCGGCGCGCCGACGATCTTGTACGGCACCAGCTTTTCCTCGCTGCCCACCTCGTTGTGCCGCCGGCCCATGAAGCGCTTGATCGAAAAAACGGTATGTGTCGGGTTGGTGACCTGCTGGTGCCGCGCCGTCTGACCCACCAGCCGCTCCCCCTTGTCGGTG
>CAZNDQ010000058.1:0-10815 GCA_964571825.1 uncultured Planctomycetales bacterium
TTCGCGGCCGCCCGCCCCGCCGCCGTGATCGGTTTATCGTCGCCGGTCCCCTCGACCAGGCCCAGGCTGCGCAACCGCCCGAGCGCGTTCTGAAAACTGCTGCTCTTGATCGAGTAGCCGCTCAGCACCGACATGCGCAGCCGACTCGTCGGCCGCGGATCCATCTGCGCGATCGCGGTCAGCAGCGACCGCTCGGCCCGCCCCAGCCCGGAACCACCGGCCGGCGCGGGGCCGCGGGTGCCGGAGCCGGCACGGCCCCGCGCCGGGTTTCCCAGCTCCCGGCGGAGCTGACCGGTATCCACACCCGCATCGGCGGGCCGGGCGGCCGGCGCCGCCCACGGGCGGATAGGCCGGCCGAGCTCCGCGGTGATCTCACGGATCTGCTCGAGCCGCTGGTCGGCCTCATGCAGCGCCTCAAGCAGCTCCCGCTCGCGCCCGCCGAACGCCTCAAGTAGCTCCTGCTCGCAGCTGCGCACCGCTTGCTCGACCGCGGCCTGGTCAACCTGTGGCTGCGCGCGGGCACGGGAAAGCTCGCTTTCCAATTCCGCGACGCGGCGCTTCAGCTCGCGCGGATCGTTCGCCCGGGCCTGATCCGCCGCCGCCTGGATCCGGCCGCCGAGCTTGGCCAGGTCGATCTCCGCCAGCGTCTTCGGCTGCCGGCGGGTCTCGCCGGCCTTCGGGGTCGCGCTCGAATCGAACGTCGTCCGCTGACGCACCTGCACCCGCACGAGCTCCCCCAGCCAGCCCGGCGAGTACACCCACGCCTGGCCGCGCTGGAAGCCCGGCAGCGTGCGCAGGATCGTGTCGCGGTCATCCTTCGCCGCGTGGTACTTCAGCCAGCCGTCGATCGCCTCGATGTCCTGCGGCGCCGTCATCTGCAGACAGACCAGGCACTCGGTCATGTTCAGGACGCTCTTGTTGATGACCGCGCTGCGCTGTGTGATCAGCGTGCAGCCGATGCCGCGCGCCCGGCCGCGCCGCACCAGGTTCTGGATCGCGCCCAGACACTTGGACCCCTCGGCCGTGTAGCCGCTCTGCGGGGCGAACTCGTCGGCTTCGTCGATCACGACGTGCACGGCCTCGCGCGTGGCCCGGTAGAATTCGCGGGCCATGTCACCGACAAACCGCCGCATCTCAGCCTCGCCGAACAACGACAAGTCGAGCACCGTGCTGACGCGGTCGTGCACGAGGAACTCGGCCACCGCCCGCCCGGCGGTCGCCTCGAGCGGCACGTCGCCGTGCTCGCCGCCCATGATCAGCACCGGGAACCCGGCCGCCTTCCCGTCGTAGCTCGAACGCAGTCCCCACCAGACCCCGACCGGATCGATCACGACCACGGCCTGGCGGCTCTGCAGCAGCTCCTCGACCAGCACGACGGCCGTGTTCGTCTTGCCCGACCCGCGGCGGCCGAGCACGCCGAAGGTTTGCGTGACGGCGTCGAGCGGCAGCCGCAGCAGCTTTCCGTTCTCGCGTTTGCCAATCAACAGCGGGAGCTTGCTCAACCCAGCGCCTCCACCAGCTCGTACCGCTCCTCGATCTCGACCTGGGCCCGCTGCGGGTCGATCGCGTCGGCCAGTCTCCGCAGGCAGCCGGGCGCCGCGCACACGTCCGCGAGCAGCCAGAAGCAGGTCGGCGGCGCCGGCATGCCCATCAGCCACGCGACCAGCTCGCCGATGTGGGCCGGCAGCCGGCAGGCCCGCCGCTCGGTGCACCCGCAGAATCGGCAGCACGGTTCGCTGGTCATATCTCGACTCCGCAGCGCTGCAGCGCGTGCTCGGCCAGGTACTGCCGGGCCAGCTCGGCGACGACCGCGAGCACCCCGTCGGGCGCCGCCCGGAGCTGCGCCAGGTCCTCCGGCACAAGCCCGACCACCCGACTCAGGAGAAGATGAAGCCGGAGCATGTCTTCAACTCCCAACGCGTCCAGCCCCGCGCGCAGCTCCGCGCGGCGCTGGTCCACCACGGCCGTCGCCCTCGCCACGTCCTTGCTCATCGCCCCTTAACTCCTGAGTTAAGATCCGCGGGCAGGCAGAAGGTCTGCACTGCCTTGCGTTTGTCCAGCGAGCCTGTGGCCTCCTTCCGGCTTGTATGCCTCGCCCGCGGATCGTTCGCTGCATCGTCCCCGGCTCAGCGCCACCTGCCCGGCCGCGATCCGCCGCTGCATCAGCGCCTCGTACTCCGCCTGCCAGGCCAGCCGCTCCTGGCACGCCGCGCAGCGCCGCCGCGCCGAACACCCCCAGCAGACGCCCCCGCCGCGTTGCGGCGTCGCCGCCGGGATGATCGGCCAGGCTCGTGGCGCGGCGCAGCCCGCTCTGGAGGGCGCTTCTGGCGTGGTGGCGTGACCCGCCGGGGGTGGGGTCGGGTCGCGCTCGGGCTGCGCCGCGCAGGTTCGGGTCTCAGCGTGCATCGTCGTCGTCCCCCACCCGCGACCGGCCCAAGGCCGCCTTCAGCGTACTGATCCGCCGCTGCTCGATTTCGAGCAGCGTCCGCCGGGTGTCGAGGTGGTCGAGCAACGTTCCCATGTGCAACATCAGCAGCCCGCCGAGTACGGCCGGCAGGTCGTCGGTCAGGATCCCCGCACACGCCAGCCCGACGCCGAAAAACACGCAGAAAATCGTCATCGGTCCCTCAGTTGGGGCGCGGCGGGTTGCCATCCGCCGCGCCCCGATCAGTGAAAGGAGCACCGCTCATCCGCCCTGCGGAAAGGCGGCACACACCACCGCTTCCGGGCGGTGAAAGAAGATCGCCCGGCCGTCGCCCGGCCCGCTCAGCAGCACGCCGGCGACCCGCAGCCTGACGCTCGCGATCTCGATCGTCCCGGCCCTCAGAATCGCGAACGCCCGCGCGAGCATCTCGTCCGATTCGTCGAACCACTCGCGGCGGCTGAACCCGCCCGGCCCGAGAATCGTCGCCCGGTACCGGCGCGGCGCCCGCCGCCGCTTCCGCCCCGCCGGGCGGGCATCCCTGCCCGCCGCGCGGCCTGCCCGCCGCGCCGCTTCGACGTAGGCGTCGTGCCCCTCAGAATCGTCCAGCGCCTCGGGCGCCAGCGTCAGATCCAGCAGCCCGATGTCGCGCGGATCGCCGTTGCCGTTTCGCATCGCCTCGCCCTTCCGCCCATCAAATCCGCCGGTCCTCAACACCGCCCTGCGGAAAGCACGCCGGCGACCCGCCCCCGGTTGGCTTTGCCCAGCGGCCCGCCAGGTCCTCGAGTTGGTCGATCGTGCTGATCACTTCCCACAGCAAGCCAGCCACGTGGTAGCAGGGCTCAACGTCGCTCGCGCGGCCAGCTCTGGTCGTGAACGCACAGCCGTCACGCACGTGGATCCGCAGCCAACCGCCCTGCTCTGTTTGGTAGAACAGAGCCGAGGACCCCTTTTCCTTCCAAAGCCTGCCGCGCACACCGCACCGCCTTTCTGCTCGTTCACCGGCGCACCGCCGGCGACTCGTTCCGCGCGATCGCCGCGTTGGCCCACATCACGCACTCGTTCAGCCGCGTGATCGCGCACGCGCGCTCGGCGCTATCCGGGCAGCACGCGCAGATCAATTGCGCGAAGCTCAGCGCCTTGGTGCGGATCTCGCGGTAGCGCCCCGGCTGGTCGTCATTCGGCGCGTGGTAGTTGAACATCCGGTCGAGCTGCGCCGCATGCGCCGCCGAGATCTCGTACTTCGCCACACCCATCGACTTGCTCCTCCACGTCAGCCCGGCAGCCGCACGTGCCGCAGCAGCTCGCTCCGCATGCGCTCGACCACGTCGGGCAATTCGACCGCCCCGCCGCCCCAGGCCGCGTCGAGCAGCGTGTACACCGCGGCCTGCTCGCCGGGATCCAATCGCCGCCCGGCCTCGATCAGCTCGACCAGGCCGCGCATGACCCGCCGCCCGTCCTCCGAGCCGGCCAGACGCTCGGCCGTCAATTCCATCCCGCGCCGCGTCACCGCCGCACCGCTGGATCGGAATGGTTGGGGTGGTGGTTCGGGCGGCCCGCCCGGATCCGCAGCGCCTGCTGCACCGCCTCACGGCTGACGCCGTCGCGGCAGACCCGCTCGCGCCAGCAGCGCTCGCAGATCGGTTTGCCCAGGTAGCGCACCCAGTCGCCCGCGTTGCCGCAACCGGGCCACGCACACCGCTCGCCACTCGCCATCGCCGATAACTCCCGCGCGTTACAAAACCGCGCCCGAATTCAATCCGCGCCGCGGCCGCTCAACCGCTACGCTTGCGCCTGGACTTGCCGGCCGTGGCCGCGGGCTCGCCCGCTGCACCCGCCGGATTGCGTGCAATGCCACCCTCGGTGAGTCCGGCCTCCGTTCTTTCCCCGCCTCGGGTGGCGCCCAAGAACTCGTGGACCGCGTGCGTCACGCGGCTGCGTGCCGAGCTGATCCCCGGCAGCCGCGCGCGCAGGCGCTCAGCCAGGTTCGCGTCGATCTCGACCACAACGGTGTTTCGTGGCGTCGGCAAGCTCGTCGCTCCGGTGCTAGTACGGTACTAGCATGGCTCACGACCACGCCACAGTCAATAGCAATCTACTAGTATTGTGCTAGTGCGTTGCCACTGCTACGGTTGCGCCCGTGGAAAAAACTCAGACAGCGTTCCTGCTGCCCGATAACTGGCACCGCGCTGTGGTCGAGGCGGCGGAGCGCTGGGGCGTCCCGCGCCGGACCGTCTGGCTTACAGCCTTGCACGTCCTCATGTCTTTGTCCGACGATGACGGCGAACGCCTCGCGGTCGCCTTGAAGCGCGCCGAAGACAAGGATGCCGCCGCGCTCAGTCGCTTCGAGCCGGGGCGTGGCATCAGCACACACGTCGACGAGGAGCCGCCGCCGGGCCACCAACTGCGCAACGTCGTCTGAGGAGGGCAGCTAATTGGTCCCATCCCCGACCCGTGATCGCGAAGCCGACGACGCCCAGACGCGCCGCGCCGCACTGATCCTGCTCGGGTTCGCCGCGGGTGCGCTCGGCCTGGTCGCACTGGCCGCCGCCGGCGTGTATGCCCTCTGGCCCGAGACCGATCCGCAGCCGGCGCAGCCGACGCCGCCCGCGGCGCTCGAACTCCCCGATCGCGTCCCCGTGATCAGCGCCGCCACGCTGTTCGACGCGTACCGTGAGAACCGCCTGGTCTACCGCGATTTCAACGGTGCCTGGCTCGGCGTCATCGGCCGCGTCGCGGACATTGGTGGCGGCGCCTGGAGCGGCCCCGTCGTGCAACTCAGCGCGCCCGGCTGGTTAAGCACGATCGAGTGCAAGTTCACGCTCGAGCAGTTGGACCACGTCAAGCAACTGCGCACCGGGGACGTGATCGGCGTCGCCGGCCACCTGACCGGCCTCGGCCTCGCGCATTGCCGCATCTTCCGCGTCAGCGACGTGGCGCAGGACACGATATACCTGCCGCCCTGACCCGCGTCAGTGCGAACTTTCGCGGCGGTTTGTAATGGACCCCCGGGGCGCGCCAGCTTCCAATTTCTGCTCGGAGGACCCGATCCAATGATCACTCGCATCTGCGCCATCTGCGCGATCTGCGGCCCGCTCGCCGCGGCCCACGCCCAGCGCCCGCAGTACTCTGCCCCGCAGAGCCTGCGCGCCGCCAACTCGCCGCACCCGAACGTCCTGCTGGTCGTGATCGACGACCTGGGCGAGGACCTGCTCGCGACGTCCTGCACGCCGACGCTCGACAGCCTGGCCGGCCGCGGCCTGACGCTGGCCAACTACTACACCCCGCCCGTCTGCTCCCCGACCCGCGCCGCGCTGCTGACCGGCCGCTACGGGATGCACACCGGGATCGGCAAGGTGATCCGAACCAACATCTCCGGCGGCCAGGTCGGGCTGAATCCGGATGAGCAGACGCTGCCCGAGCTGCTACCCGCCCACGCGAGCGCCCTGGTCGGCAAGTGGCATCTATCCCCGCCGTCCCCGGACCAGCTCCTGCAGCCCCACGTGCACGGCTTCGAAGCATTCGCCGGCACGATGGACAGCTTCAGCGGCAACCACCACTACTACAATTGGCCGCGCGCCGAGCACGGGGCGATCGAGGTGGTGTTGGAATACGCGACCACCGTCACAACCGACGACGCGTTGGCTCAGCTCGCCCCCTGGCCGTGGCTGTTGGTCGTCGCGTACCACGCGCCGCACGATCCATTTCAGGCGCCGCCGCCTGAGCTGCTTTCATGTTCGCCGCGCGGCACCGACGACCGCGGCCTCGCCGAAGCCATGGTCGAGGCGCTCGATGCGGAGCTCGGCCGGCTGCTCGCGGCCGTCCCACGGGATACGTACGTCTTCGTCGTCTCTGACAACGGATCCGCGCGCTCGATCGTGCAGCCACCGTACGACCCGCTGCACGCGAAGGGCAGCGTCTACGACGGCGGCGTGAACGTCCCCGCCTGGGTCTATGGCCCCGGCGTGCCCGTCGCGACGGTGCAGACTCCGGTCGCCGCGGTCGACCTGCTGCCGACGATCCTCGAGCTCGCCGGCCAGCCGCTGCCCGCCGACGTCGACGGCGTCTCGTTCGCGCCCTACCTGTCGGGCGACCTGACCCCGCACCGCCAGGTCGCCTACGTCGAGCGCTTCGCCCCGAACCAGCCGCCCGGCCAGTGGCAGGTCGACTCCTGGGACCGCGCGGTGATCAGCGCCGACCGCTGGAAGCTGATCCGCCACCTGGCCGGTGCCGACGAGCTCTACGACCTGGCCGCCGACCCCCTCGAAACCGCCAACCTCTACCCGCCGCAGACCCCCGACCAGGCCGCCCACTACGCCGCCCTGCTCGCCGAGCTCACCGCCCTCGGCGCCCAGTAGTGGCACGTCGCTGCTACCCCCCATGAAACGCAACCGGCCCGCCCGGCGCGCCAAAAGGCGCACCCGGCGGGCCTTCACCTGAAGACTCCGGCGAAGCAGGCGTGGGGTGCCCGCCGCCGGAACCAAAGCAGCGATCATAGCGCCGGCGCATAAAAAATGCCCGCGCTGGCGAGGCGCGGGCAGGCGGTGGTGTGACGAGGCCGGTGTGCGGCGAGCGCGGGGATCACACCGGCGTCGTGTAGATCATGCACTGGCCCGCCCCGTTGCGTCCAGCGCCGGAGATGCGGAATTTGAGGCACGCCAGGCTCGCCAGGTCGCCGGCGTGCGCGTCGCTGAGGCTCTCGACGACGTGCGCCTGCTGCACGAGCGTGGCCGAACGCGACCCGCCCAGCCCCTGCAGCACGTCCAGTCCGAGCCGATCGAGCAGTTGCACGCTCCACCCCGTCCGCGGCCGCGGCCGGCCCGGCGCGGTGACGATCCGATGCAATCGCCCGGTCAATCGGGCCGCCGCCCTGTCGTCCAGCCACAGCTCCGCGACGCCGTCGGCCCCCGCGATCCAGTCATACGCGTGCTTGACCAGGCCGACCGGCGAATGCTCGACCCGGCTGTAGACCTGCCCCGGCAGGTGGGCCTGGTCGTAGCCGACCTGCGGCGGTGGTGGGCCCCACACCGTCGGACCGATCTGGATGGCCGGCGCGTTGGCGCTGACCGTCAGCGTCGTGCCGCCGATCCAGTCGACGTCCTCGTCGCGCAGCAGCCGCCGGTACATGACCAGGGCCGCCGGCCGGACCAGCAGCGGGCTCGCCCCGCGCGCGAGCGCGGCGATCTCGGCGTCACCGAGCGCCGCCGCCCACACCGCCGTTTCGGCCAATCGTCCGCGCAGGTACTGCCCCGGACTGCTGCCGCTCAACCGCCCGAAGCTCAGCACGTCGGGCGTCAGCCCGGTGACACTCGTCGTGTCGCTGCCCTTGGATCCGTTCAGGTACGCGTGCCGCGCGTCGTTCGCGGCGAAGACTGCGGCCATGTGCTGCCAGACGTCCTCCTGGACCGTGCCGATGTCGGCCTCTGCACTCGTACCGTTAGTTTGCCGCGCGTGCAGGGTCGTCGAATCGAAGTAGAGGTCGTAACTCGCCGCCCCGGCGCCGACGGCCAGCGCCATCACCGTCTGGTCGGAGCCCAGCAGTTGCGGCATCACCCAGGATGCGATCGTGATCGGGGGCGCCGTAGCCGGCGCCGTCTGCTCGAGGAAGCGCGTCAGCAGGTTGTGGAAGAACCGCGCCATCGCTCAGGTCTCGCGCACGACGACCCGCAGCAGCTCGGCGTCGCCGCTCAGGTCGTCCGAGCCGTTGTCCGCGTCGCGGCTGACCTTGATCCGGCAGGCCTCGCCCGCGGCCAGGCTGTCGATCGCCGAGCCGTCCGTCAGCGCGACGCTCGTCACCGTCAATTTGCCGCTCGTGCCGTTGGCCGTGCCCGTCGCGCTGCCCGCCGTCGCGAAGCTGTCCGCGTCGATGTCCAGGTCGTTCGCGGCGATCCGCTCGATCGCCACGGTCCACACCACGTCGCCGCTGGTCGCGGTGGTCGCCGCCCAGTGCAGGTCGATCGTCAGGCCGCCGCCGTCGTAATGCGCCGGCAGAACGGCGTCGAAGAGCGCCGCCTCGTCGGTCCCGTCGTCGAAGTCCAGCACGAAGTGCCCGTTGCGCGAGTCGAGCGTCGCATACGCGCTCGCCGGCGGCGTCGCGTGCTGCGCCGCAAAGATCAGCAGCGTGTCCCCCGATGCCATCCACCGTCCCCCGTCTCTACGCGAAATCCCGCCGCAATGCCGGCAGCAGGTACAGATCGACGATCCCGCTCCGCCCGCTGGTGTCCGCCGTGATCGCGAGCTGGTGCGCCCCCATGACGAAGATCGGCCGGACCTGGTCGGTCGCCGGCAGGTCGTACAACGGCCGCTCGACGCTGGTGCCGCCGGCGATCGCCGCGCCCAATCCGTCGAGCACGTCCGCCCCGTCCGCGTCGTACAGCTCGAGGTCGTAGCTCGTCAGCCCGCTGTCGCTGTTCCAGGCGACGATCCGGTGCAGCGTGCCGTGCAGCTCGTGCCGCAGGACCCTGGCCGCAACCCCGTTGGACCCGCTGACCCACGTCAGCCGGATCCGCCGCAACCCACCCACGCCCTCGCCGGCCGCGGCCGCGTCGAGCTCATAGACCTCGCCGATGTCCCCCAGCGGAAACGCCACCTTGCCCCCTCGTAGCGGCCCGCGCCCCCGCGCGGCCGTCTGCGTGCCACTGCTCTATGAGCAGTGCGGCCGACGCGCGGCGGATTTGATCAGAGCTTGCTCGGCTCCTCGAGCACGATGCTGACCGAGCTGGCCCCGAGGATCCGCCCGCCGAGCTTCTTCGGCGCGTTCGTGAACGTGACGGTCCCGCCGTTGTTCGCGTCGAGCAGGCCGCCCGAGCGGACGTTGGCGTTCGTGATCGTCTTGTCGTCCGGATCGTCGGCCGTCGTCCAGCGCCCGTGCGGGCCGAACACGTCGATCAGCGTCCACGTCGAGCCGTCGTCGTGCCCGTACACGAGGCCCGAGCCCGAGATCTCCGTCGTGCCGTACGTGTTGCCGTCACCGACCGCCCACCAGGTCCCGCCCATCACGCGCAGCTTGGTGCCGACGCCGGCGTAGCTGTGCACCGTCCCGCCGGTCTGGTCCGCGTTGGTGATCGTCGCCCCGTCCTCGATCACGCACATCACGTCGCTGTCGCGCCGCGTGAAGAGCACGTGCAGCTTGGTGATCGTCGCCCCGCCGCCGATCCGCGCGTGCTGGGCCCGCAGCAGGTACAGATCGGTGATCGTCCCGGCCGCGTAGTAGAACGCGTAGGCCCCCGGCCCGGTGTTGCGCACCTTGCAGCTCGTGATCGTGCCCGTCGTCGCCAGGTTGATCTGCCCGGTCGTCTCGCTCTCGACCGTCACGGTCGTGATCGCGGCGAACTTCAGCGGGCTGGCCGGCGTGCCGATCGAGCCTTTGAACCCGCGCCCGATCGTCAGCGACTTCGGCGTGTCGCTGCCGCTCACGCCCGACTGGTCGACGTTGCCGGTGATCGCCTTGGTGCCGTTCAGGATGTAGATATCGTCATCGTCGACGGGCACCGCCCCGCCCGACCAGTTCGCGGTGTTGGTCCAGTTCGTATCGACGTCCAGCCAGTACACAGCCGCCATCGTGCATCCCCCCGTAGCGGCCCGCGTCCCCCGCGCGGCCGATCACCATCTGCCCAGTGGGCAGCGCGCCCCCGCCAATTTGCGCTTGGCGTCCAGGTTGCAGCCGCAGCCCCGACGCCGCAGCCGCTGCCCGAGCCATGGCGCCCAGCGCAGCCACTCGCGCCAGCCGCCGACGATCGGCGTCGCGCACCACTGCGTGCCGCCGATCACCCGCAATTCAGCGCACGGCGAGCCGCCCGGCCCGCTGCTCTCGCACACCCGCCGCCGCGCCGCCGCCAGCTCCGGTCCGTCGCGGCCGGCGCCGTCGCGCGGCCGTTCCGCGGACCGGCTCGTAGCGGCCCGCGCCCTCGCGCGGCCGTTGCCCGCGCCCTCGCGCGGCCGTTCCGCCCGTCCTGCGCAGCCGCAATCGTCGTCTCCGCTCGCCGGCAGCGGCCGCAGCAGCGGCTCGATCGCCCGCCAGACCGTCACGTGGTTCCACTGCGTGCGGGCGGTGCTGCGCGCCCGCAGCACCGGGTTGTGCTTGAGGTGCTGCAGCACCTCCATCGCCGCCGCGGACCAGGCCTCCGTGGGCCGGGCGTCCCCGCCCGGACGATCGCCCAGCTCGCCGAACGGCAGGTTGACCGTGTGGGCGCCGTAGAGCTCGACCATCAGCGGCATCGCCTGGTCGACCACCAGCAGGCAGCCCGCCAGCAGCGCCTCGTGCGCGACCAGGCTGTAGCTCTCGGCCGTCGAGGGCTGGATCACGACGTCGGCCGCGTGCAGCAGGTCCAAGGCGTCGCGGCGCGTCACGCCGTGCCGGCAGTCCGGGTGCAATTCGCTCGCGATCCGCAGTC
>CAZNDQ010000058.1:10825-12937 GCA_964571825.1 uncultured Planctomycetales bacterium
GGCCCGGCCGAGCCCAGCTTGCGGGCCAGCTTGGGCAGTTCCCGCTGGTAGGCCCGGTGCTCGGCCGCCGCGCAGCTCCAGTCGAGCCACAGGAACCGCACGCGGACGCCGTGGGCCTGCATCGCCGCGCACAGCCGCACGATCCGCCCGTGCTGTTTGCTGCGGTAGTGCGCCGCCGGGAACACGACCGCCACGTCGGCCGTCGCGAAATCAGCCCCATCGAACAGGGCCCGCGCCGTCGGGCTCGCGTGCCCGAGCGGGTGCATCCCGTGCCGGATCGTCACGACGCGATCGAGCGGCAGCTCGTACTGCTGGGCGAACCCGTAGCGCTGCGCGCTGTTCATGCACACGATCCGCCCCGGCGGCGGGCTGAAGCGCGCGGTCCGCTCGGCCGCCGAGGCCTCCGCCGGCGGCGTCCGGTGCGGACTGCTGTGGGCCCAGTTCAGCCAGGCGAGCGCGGGCCGCTGCTCGGCGATCCGCCGGCAGGCGAGCGCGTGCTTGACCAGGCCGCCCAGGAAGAACACGTCGTGCGTCAGCACCGCGTCGACGTCGGCCAGGGCCGGTGCGAGCGCGTCGACGATCCGCTGCACGTCGGCCGCCAGGTGGCTCTCGTCCTGCCGCACGCCCGGGATCACCGGCCGCAGATCCAGCCGCTGCATGGTCCACAGTCCGCCCGGCGCGTCCTCCTGGAAGCCCTCCTGCACGATCACGACCGGCCGCAGCCCGCAGGCCTCGGCCCCCAGCACCTGCTGCTCGACGCAATGCACGAGCGAATAGCCGGACGTCGCAGACCGGAAGTTGGTCAGGATCGCGACTCTCACGCCGGCTCCCAATGCACGTCGATCGCGTGCAGCGCCACCTCGAGCCGCGACGGCGTGCCCGCGTACGACCCGCCGGCGTTGGTCTCCAGCCACAGCGCCACCTTGCGGGCCGCCAGGCCGAGCTCGGGCCCGTGCCGCAGCCACACCGGCGTCCGCTGCGAGTACTGCACGCGCGTGCCCTCGGCCGTGAAGCGGTCGGCGGTCGGGTTGTTGACGACCAGGAAGCAGCCGCCCGTCTGCTGTTGGTAGGCCCACGGCCAGGTCCCGATGTCCCCGGCCGGCCCGAGCAGCGCGCCGCGCACCGACCCGCTGTAGGTGCCGCCCGTCCCGCCGGCGTCGCGCACGGTCAGGTCCGTCAGCGTCATGTCGACGTCGAGCACGAGCTCGCCCGCGCCCCAGGCCGGCAGGACGTTGACGATCCCGAGCAGCGTCATCATCGGTCCGGCCACGGCGCCGTCACCCAGGCGATAGACGCCCGGCTGGGGCTCCTGGCAGTCGGCCAGGCTCAGCAGCTCGCACGCGACCACCTCGGTCCGCACGAACTCCCCTTCTTCCGCTCCGCCGTTGACGTACTGCGCGATCTGGAAGAATCGATCCTCGCGCAGCGTCTGGCCGGCGTACGGCTGCGCGTTGTACGCGGCCGTGTTCACCAGCCACGGGCAGATCGTCGTCAGGAAGTAGGTCCCCGGCGGGCCGAACCAGAGCGGCTCGGTGCCGCACGACGGGGATCCCGGCGGCAGATCGCGGTAACGCGACCCGCCCAGCAGCGCGCCCCAGGTCGGACTGCCCAGGCCCGCCGGCGGCGAGATCTCCGCGTCGACCCGCAACGTCGCCCGGATCACGTCCTGGTAGTAGACCTGCGGCGGTAGGTCGTGCTTGGCGTGAAAGCCCCACCGCAGCGGCTCGGGCTCGGTGACCACGATCAGCGGGGCGGGCGCCGGCAGCACGACTTCCACCCGGTTGCCCGTCAGTTGGCAGCGCGGCTTGCACCGCGCGATCCGCGTGCCGCCGACCTCGCAGCGGTCGACCCGCGGGTGCGTGTTGTCGCCGGTCTCGTGGCAGAACTGCCCGACCAGGAACGGCGGGTCCTCGTCGTCCCCGCAGGGCGGCTCGGTGTCGGTCGTATCCGTCGTGTCGGTGCTGGTTGTCGTCGAGCTCGTCGTGGTCGTCGTCGAGCTCGTCGTCGTGCTCGAACTGGTGGTCGTCGAGCTCGTCGTGGTCGAGCTCGTCGTCGTGGAGCTCGTCGTCGTCGAGCTGGTCGTGTCGGTGCTGGTGTCGACCGTGCTCGTCT
>CAZNDQ010000059.1:0-12869 GCA_964571825.1 uncultured Planctomycetales bacterium
CGCTCAACACACCATCGAGGAGCGGCCGCTCATGAGCGTGGTGGTCGCGTTCGCCGTGGGGCTACTCGCGGGAAAGCTCATCGGCCGGGGCTAGTAAGTGCGACTCCTGGCCGAGGTCATGATTGCTGCGATCGACTTGCTGCGCGCGGAACTCCGCGCAGGACGCCGTGCCGCGCGCAAAGCCGCGCGTCCAGCCGCCCGAACTGCGGGTGAAAGCGCCGCGACTCGTTGAGCACCGTGGCCAGCGGAACGGGCGGCTGAAGCGATCCGCCGCCGCTGACGATCCGCGGCCGGACGGCCGGCGTCGCCGCGCACCCTGCCAGCGTCCCCAGCGCCCCCAGCGCCAGGCCGACCGCCATGCGCCGATCCTGCCCTGCGCTCACGTGCTCGTCTCCAGAATGTGCCGCCGCAGCTTGAGCAGCTCGCGGAACGCGCGCAGGATCACCTTGATGTTTGCTCCCGTCTGCACGCCCGCCTGCCGCGGATAGTGATGCACGCCCACCTGCCCGATGCGATATCCGAGCCGTCGCGCCTTGGCCAGCATCTCCGTGTCAATCAGCGCTCCCCTCGACCTGAGCTCGATCCGCTCGATGAAACTCCGCGGGTATATCTTGAACGCGCAGTCGATGTCGCGCACCGGCAGGTCGAACAGCGCCCGCACGAGCATCCCCCACGCGGCGGCGTTGATCTTGCGCAGCAGCGGATCCTGCCGGTCCAGCCGATACGCCGACGCGATGTCGTGTTCGCGCAGCAGGTCGATCGCCAGCGGCAGCTCGTCGAAGTCGAACTGCCCGTCGCCGTCGGTGTAGAAGATCCAGTCCTTGGTCGCCTCGCGGAAGCCGCGCGCCAGCGCCCCGCCGTAGCCCTGGTTCGGCCGGTTGTGCACCGCGCGCACATGCTCGTGCCGCGCCGCCAGTTCGTCCGCCAACTCCCCTGTGCGGTCGCGGCTGCCGTCGTTGACGATCAGCACCTCGTAGTCGTCGGCGTACTTCTCCGCTGCCGTCAGCGCCGCTTCCGTCACGCGGACGAGGTTCGCCTCTTCGTTGTAACACGGATAGAAGATCGTCAGCGAAAGCGGATCGAGGCTCGGCTTGTTTTCCATCGCCGGACATGGTAGCCGCGCGGTGTGAAAAATCGACGCGCGCCGCCGGTTATGCCGCGCCCGTCGCCCCGTCCGGCGTGTCCACGCCGTTGCCGCCCGCCGCCGGCCGCACGCCGATCGTGCAGTACCCCACCAGTACACCGCCCTCGTCGACCACCAGTGTCGGCGCCACCACGTCCCCGCGCACCTGACCCGTCCGCTTGATCTCGACGCGCTGCAGCGCGCGGATGTTGCCCCACACCTTGCCCACCACCGTCACGTTCGACGCGCGCGTCGGCGCTGAGAGCGTGCCCGTCTTCTCCACGGTCACGTTCCCCGTGGTGACAAATTCCTTGACGCCGTGATAGGCTTTGATGTTGAAGTTTTCGAGGATGACCCGCTTGTTGCAGTGCGGGCAGAACAGCGACATCGAGCGGGCAACCGTGTCGATCGGCTTGTCGCACCACGGGCAGGCCACCTGCCGCGCTTGCGTTTTGCTGGTCCGACTGCGCACAGCCATGACGCTCGGCGTCCGCTAGCCGCCCTCCACCCGCACCTCACCCGATCCCCGCCGCGCGCCCGCCGTCACTTGCCCGCCGGGACCGGCTGCGGCATCGGCTTCTTCATCGCCCCCGGCTGACCGCCCGACGGCTGGCTGTTGCCGCCGCCGGCCTGCGTCTCGCCCGCGCGCGCCGCCGCTTCGCTCTTCCGCTCGCCCGGCGTGCCGACGATGCACCGCCCGACGAACACCGCCCCTTCGTTCACTTCCAGCTTGGCCGTCTGGATGTCGCCCTCCAGCCGCGCCGACGCCGTCAGGTGGATCTTCGTCGTCGCCTTCAGGTTGCCCTTCACTTCCCCCTCGACCTGAATGTCCGCCGCGTTCACCTCCGCCATCAGCGACGCGCCGTCGGCCACGTGCAGCCGGCCCTTCGACGTGACGCTGCCCTCGAGCTTCCCCAGCAGCCGCACGCCCTTCTCGAACTGCAAATCACCCTTGAAGTGTGCATCCGGCCCCAGAATCGTCGTGAAATCGCCGTTCGACTCAGCCATGGATCGACTCCTTCCGCTGCATCGCTCGATGCCGCGTCTGTTCAGGTGCAATGCCCAGTGGGGCCGACAAGGCGGGCGCAGCGCTCCGCCGCTGCTCGCGTCTTCGAGGTCTCCGGTGCCCCGCCGGTGTGCAACTCGTCCGTCCGCCGCCCGGCCGCGCCTGCCGGACAATTGCCTTCCCTGGCCCGCGGAGGCCCGATTCCGCCCACCCACTGCACCGCCGCCCGCCACTCGGGAAACTGTCGTCTGGACGTAAGCCGGCGGCCGCGCATCGGTGTGCTGCGGAACCCGATGTCCGCGCATTATACCGTGCCCCATACCCCCTTCAATCAGAATCGGACTTTCTCCGGCGGCGCCGCCCGGACCCCCCGTCATGCTATACTGCACGTTTTCCGGCCTTCGCCGAGCGACGATCAGACACGCTCTTTCGATTGCCGCCGGGCCAGCCGCGAAACCGCAGGGTGACCCCATGAAACACCGCCTCGCCCGACGCGTCCACGAAGTCGAACAGTCCGACATCCGCCGCTTCAGCATCCTTTGCGCCCAGGTCGGCGGCGTGAATCTCGGCCAGGGCGTCTGCGACCAGCCTGCCCCCGATACCCTCAAACGCGCCGTCATCGACGCCGTCGACGCTGACCACGCGACGTATACCCACCTCCGCGGCATCGCCCCGCTCCGCCGCGCCATCGCCGAAAAGCTCGCCCGCTTCAACGGGATATCCGCCGATCCCGAAACCGAGATCGCCGTCACCGTCGGCTGCGCCGGCGCCTACGCCTGCGCCTGCATGGCCCTGCTCAACCCCGGCGACGAGGTGATCAGCTTCTCACCCTATTACTCCTATCACAGCAACATGTGCGCCGTGATCGACTGCCCCGTCCGCTACGTCGATCTCGTCCCGCCCGACTGGCATTTTTCCGTCGAGCAGCTCCGCGCGGCCGTCACCGACCGCACGCGCTTCATCCTCGTCAACACGCCCTCCAACCCCAGCGGCAAGGTCTTCACCCGCGCCGAACTCGATCAGATCGCCCGCGTTTGCATCGAACACGACCTGCTGGCCGTCACGGACGAAATCTACGAATACATCACGTATGATCTGCCGCACGTCAGCCTCGCCGCGCTGCCCGGTATGCGCGAGCGGACGATCACCATCAGCGGCGCCTCCAAGACCTACGCGGTTACCGGCCACCGCGTCGGCTACGCGGCCGGGCCGGCGCCGATCATCGAGAAACTCGCCGTGCTGCACGACATCCTCTACATCTGCGCCCCCGCGCCGCTCCAGCACGGCGTCGCGGCTGCGCTCGCCCTGCCCGACAGCTACTACAGCGACATGGCCGCCGAGTACCGTCGCAAGCGCGATCTGCTCTCTGAGACGCTCTCGCAAATCGGCTTTACGCCCTATACGCCGCAGGGCGCGTACTACACCCTCGCCGACGTCTCCTCCGCCGGATTCGACAGCGCTACGCAGGCCGCCGAGACGCTGCTCGAGCGCGTCGGCGTGGCGGCCGTCCCCGGAACCGCGTTCTTTCGGGACCGTGCCGAAGGTCAGCACCTGCTGCGCTTCTGCTACGCCAAGCAGATGCCGGATTTGCAGGAGGCTTGCCGCCGGCTGCAATCCTTCGTACGCTGAACCTGTCGGCGGTGGATTGCCGATACACCGATGAGTGTGTCCGCGGCGCGGTGACCGCGATATCTCCAACTCCCCCAGTTGAGGAACTCACATGCTCAAGCGAATCGTCTGCCTGTGCCTGGTGCTGGGAATGGTCTGCCTGTTCTCGGGCTGCCAGAGCAACTCAGCCTGCTGTGGCGACGGCCAGGCCGCCTGCTGCGAAAAGGGCCCCGACGGCAAGTGCACGGCCGACTGCAAGGCCGCGTGCTGCAAGAAGTGCCCCGAGGGCTGTACCAAGCCCTGCTGCGCCAAGGCCAAGGCCTGCCCGCCCGGCTGCACCAAGCCCTGCTGCAAGAAGAGCTGACCGCACCGCTCGCCGGCAATCGAAACAGGTTGAATCACCACGGGCTCGCGCCGTACCGCGCGGGCCCGTTCTGTTGCCGGTGCCCCTTCGCCTGCATCCAACCCGTCGTCGAGCGCGGTTTCCCGGGCTGACCGAACACGGGCGTTCCGCACGCAGCGCGCATAAACTAATCTCAGGGGACGACGCATGAGATTGCACCATCCGGCCGGAACCGATCATTCGCCGCCGTTTCCCGCACCCTGTTGTGGCGTCGAATCGCCCTGTGCTAACGCCCCGGCCTCGCGCCGTGACCGCCGCCTGCGCCGCGCGCTAAAATACGCGGCGCTGCTGGCCTTTCTGGCGGCCGCGGCCTGGGCGCTGTTCGCCCGAACCGCACGCGGAGATTCACGAAACATGAGCAACGTCATTCAGGCACCGCAACTCGAAAAGAATCTCGGCTGGCTCAACACCGACCGGCCGCTGCGCTTCCGCGAGGACCTGCGCGGGCAGGTCGTTCTGCTCGACTTCTGGACCTACTGCTGCATCAACTGCATGCACATCCTCCCCGACCTCGCCTACCTGGAAGAAAAGTACAAGGACCAGCCGTTCGTCGTCATCGGCGTGCATAGCGCCAAGTTCGACAACGAGGCTGAACGCCGCAACATCCGCGCGGCCATGCTTCGCTACGAGATCAAGCACCCCGTCGTCATCGACGACAAAATGAACATCTGGCGCAAGTACGGCGTGCGGAGCTGGCCGACGCTCGCCCTCATCGACCCCGTCGGCAACATCGTCTTCGGCGTCGCCGGCGAGGGGAACCGCGACGTCCTCGACCAGATGATCGCCGAAGTCCTCGACGAGCACCGCAAGCTCGGCACACTCGCGGCCGCACCGCTCAAACTTCGCCGCGAAGAAAACGTGCTGCCCGCCTCCGGCCTCGCCTTCCCCGGCAAGGTCATCGCCGACCCGGCCGGCAAGCGCCTCTTCATCAGCGACTCGAACCACAACCGCATCGTCGTTGCCTCGCTCCCCGATGCGCGCGGCGAGTGCAAGTTGATCCGGACCGTCGGCGACGGGCGGGTCGGGCGCGACGACGGTCCCGCCGACAAGGCCCGCTTCAACCACCCACAGGGCATGGCCCTCTACAAGAACCGCCTGCTCGTCGCCGACACCGAGAACCACCTCATCCGTTCGATCGACCTGGCGACGGATGAAGTGACGACGTTTGCCGGCACCGGTGAGATGGTCTACGACCGCGCCGGCGGCAACCGCGGCACTGAGCAGGGCCTCAACTCACCGTGGGACCTCGCCGTCGATGGCGCGACGCTCTACGTCGCCATGGCCGGCATGCACCAGATCTGGCGCTTCGAGATTCCCACCGGTCTGGGCCGCGCCTATGCCGGCACCGGCCGCGAGAACATCGTCGATGGACCCGTCGAGAAGAGCGCGCTGTCGCAACCCTCCGGCCTCGCGCTGCACGACAACATGCTCTACATCGCCGACAGCGAGGTCAGCGCCGTGCGCGTCATCCACATCGCCGACGAGAAAATCACGACGCTCGTCGGCGAGGGGCTCTTCGCCTTCGGCGACGTCGACGGCCCCGGCGACTCCGCACGGCTCCAGCACTGCCTCGGCGTTTCGATCCACGGTGACGACGTGCTCATTGCCGACACCTACAACCACAAAATCAAGCGGCTCGACCCCACGACGCGCACCGTGACCTCGCTCTACGGCACCGGCCGCGCCGGCGCGCACACCGACGACGGCCGCGTCCAGTTCTTCGAGCCTGGCGGCCTCCACGCGGCCGACGGCGTGCTCTACGTCGCCGATACCAACAATCACCGCGTCGTCCGCGTCGATCTCAAGAGCGGGGACTGGGCGGAAGTGATGGTCGAGGGGCTCGCTCGCCCGGCCGGCGACACCGATCGCACCGCCGCCGCGACCGTCCCTGCGCAGAACATCCCCGCCGCCGGCCCCGTGCGGCTGGCGCTCAACGTCGAGCTGCCCGCCGGCGCGCACCTCAACCCCGACGCGCCGCGCTACGTCCGCATCACGTCCGGCGACGACGTACTCCTGCAAACGACGTTGAATCACCCGAAGATGCCGATCGAAGTGGACTGCAATCCCGACGGGCAGCGCGCCGGCACCTGGCGCGTGCAACTCGACAGCGCTTACTGCGCCGAGGGCGACGCCGCCTCCTGCTACCCGTTCTCGGCCGCCTGGGAACTCCCCGTCCGCGCCGCCGACGGCGCCCCGGCGGCCGTCGCGCTCACCGCGCGCGTGCAATAGCAATTCTTCCTCGTGACCTCGTACGACACGCCCCGCACTACTGCACGCGCACCGTGCAGTTGCCCACGCCCGAGGCGACGTACAGCGACGGCGTGTCCTCGCCGTTCAGCGTGCACTCCACCGACTTGGTCGTGAGCCGCGCATCCGTCATCGGCGTCTCGCCGAGCCGGAGCGTCACGCCGCCCGTGTTCGTCTGCGCCGACAGCCGCCCACGCACGTCGCGCGGCAGGGTGACGTGAATCGAACCCGTGCCGCTGCGCGCGCTGATGTTCTCCGTTCCCACCTTCGCCACTTCCACCCGCACGTCCCCCGTCCCCGTCCGCACCTCGATGCCGCCCGCGACGCCGCGCACGTGCGCATCGCCCGTTCCGGTGCGCACCTCGGCCGGCCCCCGCACGGATTGCGCATGCACGTCGCCCACGCCGCTGATCACCCGCACCGCGCCGTCGACCTCCGAAACCCGCACGTCGCCGACCTGCGACTCGATCCGCACGGCCCCGTGCGCGTGCGAGACGCCCACGTCGCCGACGCTGCTGTCGATCGTCACATCGCCATCCATCCCCGTCAGCGTCCCGTCGCCGATGGTTGACCGCACCGCGACCGAAAACCGCGCCGGGACCGTCACGGTCCAGTCGACCTCGTAGTCGCGCGTCCATTTCGAGTACGGGTGCTGCGACCGCGCCTCGATCACCGCCGAGTCGCCCGACCGCGCCCCCAGCGAGACCTCGATTTCTCCCAGCGCCTTGTCCGCCTCGCGTGGCGAGGTGCCGCGCCCGCGCTTGTGCACCTCGGCCGTCACGGACGTCGCCCCCGCGTCGCCGCTGATGCGGATTTCTCCCACCCGCCCCGTCAGGCTCAGCTTCTGCTGTCCCGCGACGTCGAACTGCAGCGTCTCGACCGCTTCCGATCGATACGGCTTCGACCCGGCGCACCCCGCCCCGGCCGCGACAAGCATCAGACCACAAAGCCCCACCACGCCCCGCTTCGCTCCGCTTCGAATCGTCATTGTCAGAAGGCCTCCACTGTTCGTATAATCAATGTTCACAACGACTTATGTACGATTGTGGCGCGGCCGCAAAGTCGGACCGTGCCGCCGGCTCCGCACTTCAATTCCGCCCGGGCACCGCGATATTCTTCCGACACCTGATCGGCCCCGTCGTCAGCCACCATCCCGCGCCCAGCCTAACTCCGCAAGAACGGTCAAGCACGCCCCGGCTGATCGGCCATAATCATCGCCGGGCGCATCATGCTATGTGTTGCGCGGCCGCTGATATGGAAAAGAGCCGGATCATGAGCGATGCGACACAAGCCGACCACCGCCAGCGAATCCTCCGCGTCCTCGTCCACATCCAGCAGCACCTCGACGAGACCCTCGAACTCGACGACCTCGCCCGCATCGCCTGCTACTCGCCCTACCACTTTCACCGCGTTTTCTCCGCCCTTGTCGGCGAATCGCTGATGGAGCACGTCCGCCGTCTCCGTCTCGAACGCGCGGCCGGGCGCCTCAAGTTCACCGGCCAGACTGTCACACGCATCGCCTTCGAGGCCGGCTACGAGACGCGCGAAGCCTTCACCCGCGCCTTTCGCGCACACTTCTGCGAATCGCCCAGCGGCTTCCGCGACGCGCAGCGCCCGCTGCCGCTGCCCCCGGCGCGCAGCGGCGTTCACTATGACGACCACGGCCGGGTTGAACATTTCCAGCCGGTCCGCCCCGGCGAACCGATGCCCGACGTCACCATTCAGCGCCTTGAACCCTTCCGCGCCGCCTTCATGCGTCACGTCGGCCCCTACGACCAGGTCGGGGAAACCTGGAGCCGCCTGATGGCCTGGGCCGGCCCGCGCGGCTTGCTCGGCCCATCCATGAAAATCCTCGGCATCTGCCACGACGACCCCGAGGTCACGCCCCCTGACCGCATCCGCTACGACGCCTGCGTCGCCGTCGGCGCCGAATTCGTCCCGCAGGGCGAGATCGGCGCTGTGGACTTTCCCAGCGGCGATCACGCGATGATCGTCCACCACGGCCCCTACGACCGTCTCGGCGAAACCTACTTCCGCCTCTACGGACAGTGGCTGCCCGCCGGCGGCCGGCGCCCGCGCGCTGCCCCCTGCTTCGAAGTCTACGTCAACTCGCCGTTCCATACGCCCCCGGAGAAACTGGTGACCCAAATCTACCTGCCATTGGAGGATCAATGATGCTGACGACCCTGATCGCCGCTCAGATGCTCTGCTGTGCTCCGACGTTGTCCCATGTCGCCCCCGCGCACCTCGCACTCCTTGCCCTGGCACAGGCTCCGGCGAACGACAAGCCGGCAGCGCCGCGCGAGAGCGAAGCACAGCGCCCGGCCGGCACCGCACCGATCAACTTCCTCGAAACGCACAAGCAGGAGTACGTCATGCCCGACGAACCGACGTTGCTCGAGGTCGGACCCGCAACGTACCTCAGCATTGACGGCACCGGCGACCCGGCCGGCGAACAGTTCCAGGCGCGCGTCGGCGCCCTGTACGGCGCCGCCTACTCACTGAAAATGGCCGAGATGCGCCAGGGCCGCGACTTTGTCGTCGCCCAGCTCGAAGGACTCTGGGACGTGCCCGAGGAATCGTTCGAGAACGCCGCGGCGCCGAAGGACGACTGGAAGTGGCAACTCCTCATCCGCGTGCCCGACACGATCACCGACGAGCGCCTGCGCGAGGTGACCGCGACGTTCAAACAGTCCGGCGTCGAAACGACAGACCTGCACGTCATCAAGCTGGACGAAGGCCGCTGTGTCCAGTTGCTGCACGTCGGCCCCTACGATCAGGAGGCCGCGGACATCGCCCGCATGCGCAGCTTCATGAAGGAAAAGGGCTATGTCGCCACCGGCCTGCACCACGAAATCTACTTCTCCGACCCGCGCACCGTCGCTCCCGAAGACCTCCGCACCATCCTGCGCCAGCCGGTCAAACCCGTGGAGAAGTGATTTCGCGAGTTGAGAAAGGTGAAGATTGAATCGTGGCTGACGGAGACTCTACTCGACGTAGACCTGGTTCTCCAGCGCGCCCAGTCCGTCCACCTCCAGCCGCACGGTGTCGCCCGGCTTGAGGAACCGCCCCGCCTCCAGCCCGCTCCCCCCGGCCACGGCGCCGCTGGCGATCACGTCCCCCGGAAACAGCGTCCGACCCTGCGAGGCCGCACTGACCAACTGACCGAACGTATACTTCGACGTGCCGCTATACCCCTCACACACCTGCTCGCCGTTCACCAGCGCGCGCATCCCCAGGTCCATGACGTTGATCAGCTCGTCGCGCGTCACCAGCGCCGGACCCAGCGACGTGGCGTGGTCCTTCCCCCGCGACGGCCCCACGCCCAGCCGATACGCGCTCGCCTGCGTGTCCCGCGCCGTCCAGTCGTTCAGAATGCAATACCCCGCGATGTGCCCTTCCGCCGCATCCGCCGAGACGTTGCGGCACGTTCGACCGATGACGCAGGCAATCTGCAGCTCGAAGTCGATCTGCGTCTCGTGCCGCAGGAACGGAACCTTCTGCCCGTGACCCAGCAGCGCCGTCACGTTGCCGTTGTAATACTGCGCGCCGTGATACCACGTCTCGTCCAGGTCCTGACCGCGCGACCGCGCCACCGCCCGCGCGTGCTCCTCGAACGCATCGAAGCAGATCAACGCCCCCGGCCGCAGCACCGGCGCCGCCAGAAATACGTCCCTCAGCATCAGCGTCGCCGTCGGCTGCCGGCTGGCCCACTCACGCAGCATCGTCCACGAGCTGCGCGACTCGAGCCACTCCACCACGTTCGTCGCCAGTGTCATCCCCACCGACGTATCGCCCGGACTGACCATGTTCGTCACGGGCACCACGTGGTCATGGACGACGATGCCGACGTTCGCGTGGCGCGGGACACGCCGCCGCGTATCCGTCTCCCGCTCCTCCGCCGATACGTAGTACTGACAAATCCTCACGGAACCGTCGCTTTTCTCGCGCGATCTCGACGCCCCGACGCCGGCTGGACCTGGCTCACGACGTGGCAGACGCAATGACCGGTCCAAGCATATCCCCGTCTCACCGCCTCGCAAGTCGGCCCACACGGGCAACCCCGTCGTGGCCGTTACGAATCCTATGCCACGCCCCGTCCCCGAATCGACACCGCTCGCCCCGTTCGCGCGCCGAATATTCGACCCCGCGCGCCGAATACCTCCACGCGACCGGATGACCCGCTCCGTCGGGCGCCGACTCGCGTAAGTCCATTTTGATAAAAGGCTTAAAGGTGGGTACGATGCGCCGATTGCCCAGCGGACCACACTTCCGCCCAGCCCTGAGCCTCCCGATTTCCGGCTGCCCGCGGCGACACGCCCTCGCCGCCGGCTGCGAAGGGGTCTGAGATGTTTGGCCGACTCGTCCTCGTGCGACTCAAGACCGCCGAAAACGCGCTCGCCGACGGCCGGCTCGACGAGGCCCACCGCCTCGCCACCGCTCCCGATCTCCGCGACCATCGCCGCGCGCAGAAGGTCCTCCTTCGCGCCGCCGAACTGCTCATCGAACGGGCCCGCGCCCATTTCGATGCCGGCGTCTACGACGCCGCGCTCGCCGACCTCGACAAGGCCCGCGCCGCCAACATCCGCCTTGACGAAATCAACCGCCTTGCCGATGACGTGCGCGAGGCGGCGCGCCAGAGCCGCCAGCGCGAGCACCAGGACCGCCGCGTCGTCGAAGCCGCACGCCAGCGCATCGAACGCGGATCAATCGCCGCGGGCCAGCGCATCCTGCAGCAGGCCGACACCGACGATCCGCAGGCCGCCGCCCTCCGCGAAGACGCAGAGCACCGCGCCCGCCACGCTCAGGCCGAGTTCGAGGAAATCCGCCGCCTGCTGAAACTCGACCAGATTCCCGCCGCCATTGCCCGGCTCACGCGCGTCGCCCGCCTCCACGCGCACGCCACCGAACTCGTCGAACTGGAGTCGGCCGTCATGCAGCGCATCGTCCAGGCCGCCGCCGACGCCATCCGTCAGGGACGCACCGACCGCGCCAAGACCGGCCTCACCATGCTCGGCCCGGTCGGGCGCAACGACCCGCGCCGACACGAGGTCGAACGCAACCTCGAGTTGATTTCAGAGACCGCGCGCGCCGTCGCCTCCGCACAATACGATGATGGCCTGCGCCGCATCCGCCAGCTTCGCCATCTGCTCCCCGACGTGAAGTGGATCAAGGAGGCGGAGGAACAGATCCAGCGCTTGTGCGAGGCGCGCCTGGCCCTTGGCGCCGGGCCGCTCGGCCTGCTCGGCGGAACCACGCCGCGCGCGGCCGCGCCCCTCGCCGCCCGCACCGCGCCATTGTCGGCCGAGGCGCCCACCGCGCCCGTCGAGCCCGTGCGCGCCGCGGCCGATGCCCCGCTCGGGCTTCCCTCGCGCCTGCTCATGCTCATCGACGGCGTCGGCAGCTACCTCGTCCTCTTCGCCGACCGCGTCTCTCTCGGCCGCCTCGGCACCGGCGCTGACCGCGACCCCGAACTCGCCGACATCGCGCTGCTCGCCGACCTCTCGCAGCACCACGCGGAAATCATCCGCGCCGAAGACGACTACTACGTCCTGGGGCACCGCGACATCCAGGTCGACAACGTCGCCTGCCACCGCAAGCTGCTCTTTGACGGGAACCGCCTCCGCCTCGGGCGCCTGGCGCAGATGACCTTCCGCCAGCCAAACCCGCAAAGCTCGACGGCCGTGCTCGCCCTCGCCGGCGGATCACGACTCAATCACGGCGTCCGCGACGTAATCCTCTTCAGCAACCACGCCGTCATCGGACCCGGACGCCGCGCCCACGTCGTCCTTCCCGCGCCGGCGCCCGACTTTGTCCTCTTCCGCCGCGGCGGACGCCTCTTCCTCCGCCGCCAGTCCCCCCGGCCCGAAGACCGCTTCTCCCCCGATCACACCTACGAGGTGCAGGTCGGCCAATGCATCACCATCGGTGACGTGACGTTCACCTTTCAGCCCTGGTCCACGACTGCCCATGGGAGTCGACAGCACGCTTAGCGGACAGGAGTGACTGCGGTGGCTTTCAGATTCAAACATGGCGATCGCCCGCTTGACGGCTACGTCATCCAGCGCGGCATCGGACGCGGCGGGTTCGGCGAGGTCTACTACGCGCTCTCCGACAGCGGCAAGGAAGTTGCCCTCAAATTCCTGCGCGACAATCCCGACATGGAGCTGCGCGGCACGGCCAACGTGATGAACCTCAAGAGCCCGCACCTGGTCACCATCTTCGACGTGCGCCAGAACGCCGAGGGCGAGTACTTCATCGTCATGGAATACGTCAGCGGCCCCTCGCTGCGCGATCTGCTCTGCGCTGAGCCCAGCGGCCTCGGCACGCAGAAGGCCGCCTTCTTCATCAAGGAACTGGCCAAGGGCCTCAGCTACCTCCACGACCGCGGCATCGTCCACCGCGACCTCAAGCCGGGCAACATTTTCTACGAGGCCGGCTACGTCAAGATCGGCGACTACGGCCTGAGCAAGTACATCTCC
>CAZNDQ010000060.1:0-4133 GCA_964571825.1 uncultured Planctomycetales bacterium
GATGCCCCCCTCACAGCCGACCGCCGCCAGCGCCGCCAGAACCGCTGCACCCACCGCCGCCGCCGTACTCCGCCGCATCGCGCCGCATGGCCGCATGATCGAACTCCGTTTCGGTCAGCGCTCGCACCAGCCCGAACGGCCTCGTTTCGAACCGGCCGGGCCAGGTACCCCGGCGATTGTCGCGTCTGGGCGTCCCAATGCAAATTGTCGGCCGATTTGTCGAAATTCACCCGACGCCGGCGTTGCGCGCTTGTGCCGACAGCCGCTGAACCCGTAGCCTGTCGGGGCGGCCCGGACTTTGGCGTCCGACGATGACTTGCCGGGCCGATCGACCCCATTTGTTGCAAAGGAGCGACCGCATGATCCGTTCCCGTTGTCTGCTGCTCGCCTGTCATACCATGCTCTACGGTCCGCTGGCCGTGCGCGGTCTTGCCGCGGAAGACTGCGCCGCCAACTTGTCCGCGTCCCGCCCGCCGGAGTTCACGCTGCGCGAGTTCTTCGACACCGTGTCCAACATCAGCGCCACGTTCAGCCCCGACGATCGGACGATGTACTACGCCTCCAACGAATCGGGCGTGTTCAATATCTGGAAAGTCGCGGTCGAGGGCGGCACACCCGAGCAGGTGACGAGGTCCGAAGAGAGCATCATGACGGTGACCCACGCACCGAACAGCGACGAGCTGATCTACGCCGCCGACCGCGGCGGCGACGAGAACTACCACCTCTTTCGCATGCCCTCTGCCGGCGGTCCCGCCGTCGACCTCACCCCCGGCGATGGCGTCCGCGCCGAATTCGCCATGTGGTCGCACGACGGCAACGCCTTCTACTACTCCTGCAACCGCCGCGACCCGCGCGTCTTGGACGTATACGCCTACGACATGAAATCCGGCCAGTCGAGGATGGTCTTCGAGAACCCCGGCCGCGACACCCTGGCGGCCGTCTCGCGCGACGGGCGATTCCTCGCCCTGACTCGCTTCTACAACGTCACCAATACGGACATGCTGCTCTACGACGTCGAGAAAAAAGAACTCAAGCCGCTCTCCGAGCATGAAGGCGAAATCATCTACGCGTCCGTCGGGTTTTCGCCCGACGACAAGGAGCTGTATTACCTCACCGACCGCGACAGCGATTTCACCTACCTGATGAAACTCGACCTGACCACTAACAAGGCGGAGCGCGTGCTCTCGTCAGACTGGGACGTGGTGTTCGCCGGCTTTTCGCACAACGGCCGCTACCTGATCACGGCCACGAACGAAGACGGCCGCACGCGCATCAAGATGGTGGACCGCGAAAGCGGCAAGCCCGTCAAACTGCCCGATCTGCCGGACGGTGAGATCTCTTCCATCAGCATCACGCGCTCGGAAAAGCTCATGTCCTACAGCTTTCAGGGCGATGCGCGCCCCGCCGACCTGCACGTGATGAACCTCAGCGACGGCCGCTCAAGGCAAATGACCAAGTCGCTCAAGGATAACATTCAACAGGACTATCTGGTCGACTCCTGCCTGCTCCGCTACCCCGCCCGCGACCAGCTCCAGATTCCCGCGTATCTCTACGTCCCCAAAGGCCGCGCGGGTGAGAAACTCCCCGCGATCATCTGGGTCCACGGCGGCCCGATGGGCCAGTCCACCAAAGGCTTCAGCGCCCTGCGGCAGTTCTTCGTCAACCACGGCTACGTCGTTCTCATGCCCAACGTGCGCGGCTCCACCGGCTACGGCAAGAAGTACCACATGATGGACGACAAGGACTGGGGCGGCGCTCCGCTGCAGGATGTTATCGCCGGCAAACGCTATCTCGAGACGCTGCCCTACGTCGACGCCGGCAAGATCGTCATCCTCGGCGGCAGCTACGGCGGCTACATGGTGCTCTCCGCCCTCACGCGCGAACCCGACGCCTTCGCCGCCGGCGTCGACATCTGCGGTCCGAGCAACCTCTTCACGCTCATGGCCAGCATCCCGCCCTATTGGGAGCCGTTCAAGGTCTACTTCGAACGCGAAGTCGGACATGTCGAACGCGACAAGGAGTTCCTGACCGAACGCAGCCCGCTGTTTTCCGCCGACCGCATCCGTGCGCCCCTCTTCGTCATCCAGGGCGCCAATGATCCGCGCGTCAAGCAGGCGGAATCCGATCAGATTGTCGAGGCGATCAGGCAGAAGAACGGCGTTGTCGAATACCTCACCTTCCCCGACGAAGGGCATGGCTTGCGCAAGAAGGAAAACAACATCGCCGCCTACTCAGCCGTCATGGAGATTCTCGACCGGCACGTGCGCGGAGCCAAACCCTCGGCCGCCAATTGATTCGACGCGCCTGGAATGAACGCCGTTAGACGTGTTTGCCGGAGTACTTGGCGCGCAGGCGTTCGAGGACATTGGGCGGAATGAGCCGCTTAAGCCCCTCGTGCTCGCAGCCGCCCAGCTCGACCACCTGCTTGATCAGCGTGCTCGACGTCAGCGCGTGCTGGTCCGTCGTCATCAGGAACATCGTCTCGATCCCGCCCACCAGCAGGTTCGTGTTCGCCGCGCGAATCTCCCCGCGCAGGTCGACGTTGTCGCGAATTCCGCGCACGATCACCCGCGCCCCACACGACTTGACGAACTCCACCGTCAGCCGGTCGTACGCCTGCACCTCGACGTTGCTCATCCCGCGCGTCAGTTCGCGCACCATCTCCACCCGTTCCTGCGCCGTGAACAGCGACTGCTTCTCCGGGTTGTGCCCGACTCCCACGATCAGTCTGTCGAAAAACGGCCGGCAGCGCTCGATGATGTCCAGATGCCCGAACGTGATCGGGTCGAACGTGCCCGGGAAGACGGCGATCTTCTGCTCCGGCATGTGTGTGCCTCACTCCGGCCTGCCTCTGCCTGCGTGCGATTTCATTCTATCAGCCGCCCCTGACATCGCCAGCACCCTCCAATCGTTGCTTGACGCCGTGCGCCTCCCGCTCAATGCTGTGCGCGCTCGCGCGCCGCCGCGCCGGATCGGCCGCGCGCATGCACCCGATCGCCGTGGCCCGCGCGGGTTATCGGGCGGTGGAGCCGCTTGCCATGTTGAGCGAATTGCAGATCGACCTCGGTGTCTCGCTCGGGCCGCTGCGCCTCGACAATCCCGTCATGACCGCCTCCGGCACCTGCGGCTACGGACTCGAGTACGCGCCCTACCTCGACCTCGCGCGCCTCGGCGCCTTCACCACCAAGAGCGTCACCGTCCTCCCGCGCAAGGGCAACGAGCCGCCGCGCATCGCCGAAGTCGGCAACAGCATGCTCAACGCCATCGGCCTCGCCAACGTCGGTCTCGATCGCTTCCTTGCCGAGAAAGTCCCCGAGTTGCCACGCGTCGGCTGCCCGATCTTCGTCAACGTCGCCGGCCACAGCATCGACGATTACGTCACCGTTTGCGCCCGCCTCGACCCCGTGGCTGAGATCGCCGCGCTCGAACTCAACGTCTCCTGCCCCAACGTCGCTGACGGCATGGAGTTCGGCACCGACCCGCGCCGCCTCGCTGAACTGCTCGCGGCCGTCCGCCCCGTCGTCCGCCGCTGCCTGCTCATCGTCAAGCTCTCGCCCAACGTCACCGACGTCGTCGCCATGGCCCGCGCCGCCATCGACTCCGGCGCTGAAGCGCTGTCGATGATCAACACGATCTCCGGCATGTCCATCGACGTGGAGACCTGGCGCCCGCGCCTCGGCTACCGCTATGGTGGGCTCTCCGCGGCGGCCATCAAGCCCGTCGCCATCCGCATGATTGATCAGGTCTACCGCGCGGTCGCGCGCCCGGCCGGCATCCCCATCATCGGCATGGGCGGCATCAGCTCCTGGCGCGACGCGGTGGAGTATCACCTCGCCGGCGCAACTGCCGTCGCCGTCGGCACCGCGCTCTTCGTCGACCCGACGATCCCCATCCAGATCATCGACGGCCTGCGCGCCTATCTCGCCCGCCGCGGCCTCCCCCGACTCACCGACCTCGTCGGCGCCGTCCGCACCGATTGACGGCTGCCCGTCATGCTGAGCGAAGCGAAGCATCTCCCTGCCCATGTGCGCTCTCCCCGCCGTCATCCTGAGCGCCCCGCGCCGTCATCCTGAGCGCAGCGAAGGATCTCTAATCGCACTGTCCGCCCAGCACGCCACTCCCCGTACGTTGTC
>CAZNDQ010000060.1:4233-12784 GCA_964571825.1 uncultured Planctomycetales bacterium
ATGCTGAGCGAAGCGAAGCATCTCTAATCGCGCTGTCCGTCCAGCACGCCTGCGACCGCGCGATTGCCGGCATTCCGCAATCCGCAATCCGCAATCCGCAATTCTGTTGCCGTCATGCTGAGCGAAGCGAAGCATCTCTAATCGCGCTGTCCGTCCAGCACGCCTGCGAGCGGACGGTCGCCGAAATTCCGCATTCCGCATTCCGCATTTCTCCCTTACGTCGCCTCGTGGCTTCTTTCGCCCCTCTCGACGTGCACCTGCACGGGCGCGACGCCCGGCCGCGACACCTCGCGCAGCGCCGCCCGCCCCAGCTTCTCCGTCCCCGCCAGATCGCTCGGCGCCGGCAGCGTCACCTCCAGCCACGCACACTCTTCGCTCGTCACCAGGCGCGCCTCGCGCAGCGCCGCCGGCAGCAGCACCGTCTCTCCGCGCCCGATCTCCATCCGCTCGCGCCCGCCGCCCCACGTCACGGCCGCCCGCCCGCTGAGCATCATCCACACCACCGGCTCCGCGTACGGAATCTCCTGCTCGACGCCCGCGACCATCCGCACCTTTTCCACGATGAACGATGGGCAGGTGATCAGCCGCGTCACGGTTGTCCACAGGCTCGCCACGTGCGAGCGCTTCTCGCCCGCGGCCCCCGGCTCCACGCCGGAAAAGTCGATGCACGCCAGTGCTTCCTCGACGTGCAGCTCGCGCGGCCGCCCTGTCGCTGCATCGACGCGGTTCCAGTCGAACACGCGAAACGTCGTGTCGGACGGTGTCTGCACCTCTGCCACCATCACCCCCGCCCCCAGCGCATGCACCGTCCCGCTCGGGAGGTAATAGGCGCGTCCCTCCTTCACCGCGATCCGCCGCAGCAGCGGCTCGACCGTGCCCGCGCGGATCGCCGCCGCGAACCGCTCCCGATCGATCCCCGGCACCAGCCCGCGATAGATGCAACCGTCCGGCTCAGCGCTGAGCACGTACCACGCCTCGTTCTTCACCCGCACCGACCCGCCCGCGCGCTGCGCGTACGCCTCCGGCGGATGCACCTGCACGCTCAGATGTTCGCGCGCATCAAGGTACTTGATCAGCAGCGGAAACCGCCCTTCGAACAGCGATGCCCGCCCCAACAGGTCCGCCCCCCACTCCTGCACGAGCTGCCCCAGCGTCCGCCCGCGGCTCGGACCCTCCGCCACCACCGACTGCCCGTTCTCCAGATCGGCGATCTCCCACGATTCGCCGATCGGCTCGCCCGGCGGCAGTTCGCGCCCGAACACCTCCGCCAGCTTCCGCCCGCCCCAGATGCGGCGCTGGTAGATCGGCTCGAACTTCAACGGATGAACGGGCATCTCATCGCATCTCCCGCGCTGCAACGCGCCGCGCGCATTCTAGCGCCATGCTGGACGCCCGCAATGCGGCGCCGCTACACTCACACCCGCAACGTGCGCAAGTGCCGCGCGCGGCTCATCAACCCCATCGGCGTACGACGTGCCGGAACGCTCAACGATCCCCGATCCCGCTGAGACATCGCCTGCCGACCACCCAGAACGTCCGCGCAGCATCATCCTCGCCGCGCTCACGGCCGCCGCCCTCTCAATCCTCATCGCCGAATTCGTCGCGCACAGGTACGATCTCGGCCCCATCGACGACGCTTACATCTCCTTCCGCTACGCTAAGAACTGGGCCACCGGCCGCGGCCTTTGCTACAACCCCGGCGAGCGCGTCGAGGGCTACACCAACTTCCTCTGGGTCGCGCTGAACGCCGCGCTCATCCGCGCCGGCGTCGAGCCCCTCACCGCGCAAGCCCTCCTCGGCCGCGCCGCCCACGCCGCGCTCGCCGCGACGTTGACGATCTTCCTCGCCCGCCGCGCCTACCCCGGCCGCACCGCCTTTGCTGGCGCGGGCGCTATCGCCATCACGTCCCACGTCGCCCTGATCGCCTGGGCCGTCTCCGGCATGGAAACAATCCTCCTCGCGCTCCTTGTCACGACCGGCATCCTCCTCGCCGCGACCACCGCTTCACCGCGCCACGCCGCGATCGCCGCCGCCCTCCTCGTGCTCGCCGCCTTGACCCGTCCCGACGCCGTCGTCTTCTTCCCCGTCGGCTGCCTCGCCGTCCTCCTCGCCGCGCGCGCCTGGCGACCCCTCGCCGTCCACGCCGGCGTCCTCGCCGTCGCCTTCGGCGCCTACTTCGCCCTCCGCGCCGCCTGGTTCGGCCACCTCTTCCCCAACACCTTTTACGCCAAGCTCGACTACGGCAACACGCTCCTCGCCCAGCGCGGCCTCCGCTACGTGGCTGACTTCCTCCTCGCCTCGGCGCCGCTCGTCATCCTCGCCGCAATCGCCCTCTTCCGTCTGCGCCGCGCGCCCGCCTGGGTGCCCGCCGCGCTGGCCGGCGTCGTCGTGCAGCTCCTCGCCGTCATCTACATGGGCGGCGACCATTTCCCCCTCTTTCGCTTTGCCGCGCCAATCCTCCCCCTGCTCGCGCTCCTCGCGCTCTACCCCGCCGCCGAACTCCTTCGCGTGCGCCCGACCCACAAACTCACCGCACCCGCGTCCTGGTGCACCCTCACCATACTCATCGGAAGCAGTCTGCTGATGGACCGCTCTACCCACCAGAAACTCACCGAGGGCATGTCCCAGCTCGCCTTCCACCAGTTCACTTGCCGCAACGCCCGCGAGTGGGAACACGTCGGCCGCTGGCTCCACTCCGTCGCCCCGGACGACGACGCCTCCGTCGCCACCGTCGCCATCGGCGCCGTCGGCTACTTCTCCGGCCTCCGCGTCATCGACCCCCACGGCCTCGTCAACCCCGCCATCGCCCACCGCGACCAGCCCCTCGGCCGCGGCTACTCCGGCCACGAAAAATTCGACGTGGATCAGGTGCTCGCCCAGCGCCCGACCTTCATCCTGCTGATCCACTACCTGACGCCGCAGCCCCTCCCGCGCCATGTCGTCCCCGCCGCCGCGTGGGAACGCTTCAACCGCGAACTCGCCCGCCGCCCCGAACTCGACCGCGACTATGAATATGCCCACGCCCCGATTTCCGGCCGCTACCTCAACTATTTCGTCCGCCGCGACGCAGCCGCTAAGATGGGCATGGCCCGCGATGGAGAATGATCAAATGACCGACAATCCGACACCGCAGTCTGTCCCCGCTCCTTCGTCTCCCGCGCCCGCACCGACGAGCACCGCGCCTCCAACCATCACCTTTGACGACTTCATGAAAGTCGACCTGCGCGTCGCCCGCGTCCTCGAAGCCCGCGAACACCCCGACGCCGACAAGCTCCTCCTTCTCCGCATCGACCTCGGCACCGAACAGCGCCAGATCGTCGCCGGCATCCGCGGCCACTACGCCCCCGAGCAACTCGTCGGCATGAACATCGTCGTCGTCGCCAACCTCGCCCCGCGCAAGATGCGCGGGCAGGTCAGCCAGGGCATGCTCCTCGCCGCCTCGAACGACAACCACTCGCAGGTGATTCTGCTGACCCCCGCCGCCGACATCGCCCCCGGCAGCCGCGTCGGCTGACGCCCCTACCAGCTCGGCGCCGCCCCCGCGCCCACGATCTCCGCCACGATCCGCGCCGTGTTTTCCGACGCCCCCGTCCGCACCAGCGGCGTCATCAACTCGCGCAGCTCCTGCGAAATCCGTTCCCGTTTCGCGCGGTTCGCCAGCATTTCCACCGCCTCGGCGATGATCGGCGCTGTGCTCGTATAGTACGGCATGTACTCGGGAACGATCGTACGCCCCGCCACGATGTTCGGCAGCGACAAGTGCTTCGTCGCGATGAACCAGCGCCCGACCAGGTTGTAGAGCACCCGCGCGTGGTTGTACATCACGATCATCGGCTTGTGATAGTACGCCACCTCCAAAGTGGCTGTCCCCGACGCCACCAGCACCAGGTCGGCCGCGCGGATCATCTCCCCGTTGCGCCCCATGTGCACGTGCACCCGCACCCCGCTCCGCGCCACCAGCCCTTCGACGATCTCCCGCACCGGCTCCCCCGCCAGCGAAAGCAGCACCCGGCAGCCGCCGAACCGCCGCGACAGATGACTGGCAATCTCGAGCTGCCCCGGCAGCACCTCGCGCACGACCTGCTGCCGCGACCCCGGCAGCAGCGCCACCACCGGTCCCCCCTCGCCGCGCATCTCCGCAACCATCGACTCGTCCGCCTGCCGCGCCGCCAGCGCATCGAACAGCGGATGCCCGACGTATGTCGCCTCCAACCCGTGCTGCCGGAAATACGCCTCCTCGAACGGCAGGATCACCGCCATCCGGTCCACCCGCCGCCGCACTTTCCCAATCCGATACTCCGCCCACGCCCAGGTCTGCGGCGCAATGAAGTACAGCACCGGAATCCCGTGCTTTTTCAACCGTTTCGCCAGGGCCAGGTTCAGCATCGGCGAGTCAATCATCACCCCCAAGCGAGGCCGCCGCGTCCGCACCAGCGTTTCCACCTCCCCCAGGGTCCGCATTCCTTTGCCGATCAGCCCCAGCGATCCCAGCAGCATCGAGGCATGTTGGGTAAAATCCGCGGCGATCGCACAGCCCTCCGCGCGCATCTGCGGACCCCCCACGCCGCTAAACCCCGCCCCCGGCAGCAGTTTGCGCACCGCCCGGATCAGCGACGCCCCATGCAGGTCTCCGCTCGGCTCGGCCGCCGAGACCAGAATCTCCGGCCCTGTCGGTGTCGCTCCGGTCCTGCCTGTCATCCCGCCCAACCCTTTTTGCGCCATGACCGCGACTCTAGCCCCGTGCCCGGCACCCGGCAACGACCGCAAATGCCACCCGGCGCTTGCTTTTCCGCCCTTTTCTGCCGAACAGCCCCTTGCCAATCTCCCGCATCCCCCTTAATCTGAGGGGCTTGCGATGGTTCAAGGGTTTTTTCTGCGCGTTTGGAGGTGACTTTTGGCGTCGGAGCTTGTCCGGCAGATGATCGACTCGGGCATCCACTACGGCCACAGAACGAGCCGGTGGAACCCCAAAATGCGCCCGTATATCTACGGCCGCCGCAACCTGATTCACATCATTGACATCCGCGAGACCGTCAAGGGCCTGCTGCTGGCGAAGAAGTTCCTCAGCCGCACCGTCTCCGAGGGCAAAGACGTCCTCTTCGTCGGCACCAAGCGTCAGGCCAAGCAGCTTGTCCTCGACGAGGCCCGCCGCGTCAACATGCATTACGTTACCGAGCGCTGGCTCGGCGGCACGCTGACAAACTTCTCCACGATCCGCCGCCGCCTGACCCGCCTCGAAGAACTCGAAGTGCTCGAACAGACCGGTGAACTCGCCAACTACAGCAAGAAGATGATCTCGACGCTCACCCGCGAGCGAAACAAGATCAAACGCAACCTCGACGGCATCCGCAAAATGACCCGCCTCCCCGGCGCCGTCATCGTCGTGGACGTCAAACGCGAGCACATCGCGCTCAAGGAGGCACGCAAGCTCGGCATCCCCACTGTCTGCCTGATCGACACCGATTCCGACCCCGACTTCGCCGACATCCCGATCCCTGGAAACGACGACGCCATCCGCGCCATCGCGCTGGTGCTTCAGGAACTGGCCGGCGCGATCGAGGAGGGTCTTAAGGTTCGACCCGAGCGCACAGAGCCGTCAGCAGCCGACAAACGCCCCCGCCGCAGTGCCCGAGGCGCCATGGGCCGCGCAGAGGAACTCCCGCCGCAGGCCGAAATGACCGATGGCCCGGTTGCCGCCGAGGCCGGCGTCGCGCCCGCTTCGGAGTGATCTTCCCGCCGGGGCTCACCCGGCGAACCCGGCACGCGAAATAGGTGGGCTCAGAAACGCTCGCCGCGCCGAACAGAAACCCGCCGCTTCCGTATCCCGGACTCGGCAAGCGGCGAACGTACCAGACACAGACGGGGCCGAGATTGTCACCGGCCGTGAAGAACCATCCGGCCGTGGTTACGGCTCGGCAGAACACGACACCGAGGAGCGCAGAGATGGCTGAGATTTCCGCAGCGCAGGTGATGAACCTCCGCCGCAAAACCGACCTGCCGATGATGGACTGCAAGAAGGCGCTGGAAGAGACCGGCGGCAACGAGGCCGCCGCCATCGAACTCCTCCAGAAAAAAGCCCGCGGCAAGCTCGAAACCAAAGCCGATCGCGAAACGGCCGAGGGAGTGATCGGCGTCTGGCTCAGCGAAAACCGCAAGTCCGCCGGCATGGTCGAGCTGCGCTGCGAAACGGCACAGGTCGCCAAGACCGAGGTCTTCATCGACCTCGCGCGAACCATCGCCCGCGTCGTCGCCGGCGGCTCCGACGCCCGGCCGGCGCCCGACGCGCTGCTCGCCGAGAAAACCCACCACGGCAAGACCGTCCGCGACGAAATCGGCGACGCCTTCGGCAAAGTCGGCGAGAACATGAAGATCACTGCCTGCCGCCGGCTGAACGGCGAGTTCCTCGCCGAGTACGTCCACCACGACGGCAAGACCGGCGTCGTCGTCGCCTTCAATGCCATGCCTGAACCTGACACCGTCGGCCGCGATCTCTGCCAGCACATCGCCGCCATGAAGCCTCTCGCCGTCACGCGCGAGAGCCTCCCCGCCGACCAGATGAACAAGATCCGCGAGCTGGCACGGCAGGAGGCGCTCGATCAGGGCAAGCCCGCCCAGATCGTCGACAAGATCGCCGACGGCAAGGTCAACGCCTGGGCCGCCGAAAAGGCCCTCCTCGAACAGGAGCACGTCAAGGTGCCCAAGACAAAGGTCAGCGATGTGCTCAAGCAAGCTGGCGTCACCCAGGTCACCGATATGTCGCTCATGGTCCTCGGCATGACCTTCTGAGCGCGGCGACGCCCGATCAGAGCATCAGGATTGTGCGGACCGGGCCGAGCGCCCCGTCCGTTTTTTCCTACGAGGACTCGCCGTTCTCGGCAATGACCTCGCCAAACGGCTCCACCAGTTCCGGATCGAACGCCTGCCCCGCAAGGCGTCGCAGCTCTTCCAGCGCCGCCTCCGCACTCCAGGCCGGTTTGTACACGCGCGAATTGACCAGCGCATCATACACGTCCACGACGTGCACAATCCGCGCCGCGAGCGGGATCTCCTCGCCACCGATTCGGTCCGGATACCCGCTGCCGTCCCAGTTCTCGTGATGGCTCCGCGCGATCAGCCGCGCCGTCCGGAAAAAGTCGCTTTGCGCCAGGATCCGCTCCCCCGCCACCGTGTGCTGTTCCATCAACTCCCGCTCGTCGTCTGTCAACGGCCCCGGCTTCTTCAGGATGTGGTCCGGAACGATCATCTTCCCCACGTCGTGCAGGATCGCCGAATACCCCAGTTCGTCACTCGCGTACGCGTCCAGTCCCACGCGCTGCCCGAGCGACCGCGCGAGCTGCTGAATCCTCCGCACGTGCGCCCCCGTGTCCGCGTCCTTCGCTTCGCTCGCCACGGCCAGCATATAGATCGCGTCCATGTTCGCCATGTGCAGCTCGGCCGTCCGCGCCCGCACGCGATCTTCCAGCTCCCGGTTGTAGTGCTTCAGGTCCAGCGCCTGCTCGATCACCGTGTCGCTCAGCTTGGAAATCTCGCGGTATCGCGCATTCGCCCGCTCCTCGGCCTCCTTCTGCGGCGTAATGTCGATCACCGTGATCAGCTTGTGCCCCGGGCCGCCGGTCCCGTCGTGCACCGGCCGGCCCGACAGCACAACGGGGATTGGATTTCTGTCCCGCCCCGGCAGGTGGAACTCGATTTCGTACGCCTCGTCGAACCGCGCCTCCAGCTCTTCCAGCCGCCGCTGTCCCTCCTCGTCGTGATACAGCGCCCGGATGTCCAGCCCGATCAGTTCGCGCGGTGTGCGACCCAGCATCTCCGCCAGCCGCGGGTTGGCGTGCACGATCGTCCCCCCACGCCGCACCAGCCCTGCCCCGCAGTTCAGCGCATCCAGCAGCGGAACGAGTGTGCGAAAGTCGACGTTTTCGGAGTGATCCATGTTGCGGCCCGGAATGTGCGGCGTGATGGCCGCACCGCCGATATCATAGCCCCTTCTGCCAGGCCCCGCGCAGCAGGCCCCCGCCGTCGCACCCCGCGCCGAATCCCACCGCGCCCCCGACCGCCATGCCTCATGTGCCGGCCAACCCCCGACGGGCCACCGAATTTGAATCGTGCCGACGCAGCCCCCCCTCCGTGTGCCACTGCATCTTGCAGTGCGATCACCGACGAACTCCCGTCCCTCCACTCCGCGCTCGAACGCCACTGATCGCTCGGCCACGCTCATTCCGCACTCCGCATTTCGCATTCCGCATTTCTTCGCTCATTCCGCAATCCGCAATCCGCAATTCCTCCGTCATCCTGAGCGCTAGCGAAGGATCTCGAATCGCACGTGCGCCCAGCACGCCGAAACGTGCCCGCTCGGCTGTATTCCGCATTTCGCATTCCGCATTTCTTCGCTCATTCCGCAATCCGCAATCCGCAATTCCTCCGTCATCCTGAGCGCTAGCGAAGGATCTCGAATCGCACGTGCGCCCAGCACGCCGAAACGTGCCCGCTCGGCTGTATTCCGCATTTCGCATTCCGCATTTCTTCGCTCATTCCGCAATCCGCAATCCGCAAT
>CAZNDQ010000061.1:0-12733 GCA_964571825.1 uncultured Planctomycetales bacterium
CGAGGAGAA
Organism: uncultured Planctomycetales bacterium; assembly: GCA_964571825.1. Classification (GTDB taxonomy): domain Bacteria; phylum Planctomycetota; class Phycisphaerae; order UBA1845; genus CAZNDQ01. Next base: position 10 of record CAZNDQ010000061.1, read on the forward strand.
GCGCGCCCGTCTGAGCGCCCAGCAGCGCGTGATGGAAGCGCTCTGGCCGCAGTTGTTCGCCGGCTCGCGCTTCGCCGAGCGCATTCCCATTGGCACGGAGGAAGTGATCTCCAAGGCCCCGCCTGCCGAGTTCGTCGACTACTACCGCACGTGGTACCGGCCCGAGAACATCACGCTCATTGCGGTCGGCGACACACCCGTCACACGCGTCGCGCCGCTGATCGAGAAGTGGTTCAGCGACTACAAGCCGGAATCCTCGCCGCGCGAGCCGCTCAGGGCCGATTTCAAGGATTTCACGCAGGAGCGGGCGATCATCGTCACCGACCCCGATCTCGGCTCGGCCGATGTGACCATGACCGCGCTGCGTCCCGGCCGCCCGCCCGTCACCACCGTCGAGCAGATGCGCCGCCGCTTCGTCGAAGACCTCGGTAACTGGATCGTCGACCGTCGCCTCGAAGAACGCGTCAAGACCGGCAAGGCCAGCTACGACCGCGCCAACGTCGACACCGACGATATGTTCCAGGAGAAGGTAGTTGTTGACGCTTCCGTTACCGGTGAGCCGTCCGCCTGGGGCGCGATGCTCGAAGAGATGATCATCGAGGTGAACCGCGCCCGCGAGCACGGCTTCGCCCAGCAGGAACTGGAGCTTGCCAAAACCGAGTTCCTTTCCCGCGCTGAGCGCCGCGTCGAGACCGAGCCGACGGCCGCCGCACAGCAGCTCGTCCGCCAGATTCTCCGCGCCGTCAACGACCGCGAGCCGGTCCTGTCCGCTCAGCAGAACCTCGACCAGGTCAAGGCGCTCTTGCCGACGATCCAGCTCAGCGAAGTCAACCAGACCTTCGCCGCGAATTTCGCGCCCGGCGCGTTCGCCTACGTCCTCACCGCGCCGGAAAAACCCGATGTCAAGCTCCCAACACTCGAGGAGCTGCTCGCCGCAGCAAAGGAAGCCCAGGCGCGCAAGACCGAGGCACTGGCCCAGGTCGAACGCCCGAAAGAGCTGATGACCGAACTGCCCGCACCCGGCAAGGCGGTCGAGACGTCAAAGGACGACGACCTCGGCGTCACGCACGCCTGGCTCGAAAACGGCGCCCGCGTCCATCACCGCTATATGGACTACAAGAAGGACTCCGTCTGGGTGAGCATCACGCTCGCCGGCGGCCAGATCGAAGAGACCGCGCAGAACGCCGGCATCTCTCAGGTCGCCGCGCTCGTCTTCGACCAGCCCGCTACGTCGCGCCTCGACTCGACCACGATCAAGGACATCATGACCGGCAGGAACGTCAACGTCGGCGGCGGCGCCGGCGGCGACACGATGGTCATCCGCGTCAACGGCTCGCCCAGGGACCTGGAAGAGGGCCTCAAGCTGGCGCACCTGCTGCTGACGGACGGGAAAATCGAAGAGTCCGCCTTCAACGTCTGGAAGCAGCGAACGCTGCAGCGGCTGAGCATGATGGTCAAAATGCCGCAGTACCGCGCGTTCGAGGCCATGCTCGACCTGACCAGCGGCGGCGACCCCAAGCGCATGCTCATCACGGCTGAGCGCATCGAGGCCCAGTCGCTCTCCGCCGGTCAGGCCTGGTTCGACCGCCTCCGCCGCGAGGCCCCGATCGAGGTCGCCGTCGTCGGCGACCTGCCGCTCGAAACTGCCATGCCGCTCATCGAGCGCTACATCGGCTCGCTGCCCCAGCGCTCGCGCTCGGCCGACAAGCTCGACGCGCTGCGCAAGACGAAGCGCTCGCCGGGCCCGCTGGAGAAGTCCCTCGCCATCGAGACCCAGACGCCGCAGGGCATGATCCTCTCCGGTTTCATCGGCTGTCAGGCCGTCGACGTCGCCGACCGCCGTGCCCTCGAACTGGCCCGCGAGATTCTGACCAGCCGCCTGATCAAACGCATCCGTGAGGAGGCGGCGATCGTCTACTCCATCCGCGCGCAGAACCAGGCGGCCGAAGTCTACGAGGACTCCGGGATGTTCACCACCGGCGCCCCCTGCGACCCCGGCAATACGTCCCGCGTCCACGAAGAGGTCGACAAGATCTTCGCCGCGTTCAAGGAGTCCGGCCCCACCGACGACGAGCTGGCCAACGCCCGCAAGCAGATCGCCAACGACCTCGACACCGAGACCAAAGAGCCGTCGTTCTGGCTCGGCGTCCTTCAGGACCTCGACCTGCACAAGCGGAGCCTCGACGAATACAAGAACATGGTCGAGGCGATCTATGCATTCTTCGCCGACCAGATACGATCCGTCTTCGGCAAGTACTACAAGCCGGAGCGCATCGTCCGCGTCAGCGTCACGCCGAGAGGTGGCGCCGAGGCGCCGCAAGCCGACGCGGCGGCAAAGCCGGAAACCGCGCAACCGGCCGGCGCCGGAAAATGACAACCGTTGGCTGAACGACTCCGCGCGGTCCGCACCCGTCCCGGTGCGGGCCGCGCTCGTTTGAGGACCGCCGCGTGTCTGAACCGATCATCGACCTGCGCAGCGACACCGTCACCCGCCCCTCGCCCGCCATGTACGAGGCGATGCGCCAGGCACCGCTCGGCGACGACGTACTCGGCGACGACCCCACCGTCATCCGCCTGCAGGAGCGCGTCGCCGAACTGCTCGGCAAAGAGGCGGCGCTCTTCGTCCCCTCCGGCACGATGGGCAACGAAGTCTGCATCCGCGCCCAGACCGAGCCCGGCGACGAGGTCATCGCCGACAGCCACAGCCACTTCTACTACTACGAGGGCGGCGCACCGGCTGCGCTCTCCGGCGTGCAGACGCGCTTCGTCGACAGCGACCGCGGCGTCTTTTCCGGCGCCGCCGTCGAGGCCCTGCTCCGACCGCCCAACCAGCATTTCGCCCCGACGCGCCTCGTCGTCATCGAGAACACGCACAACGCCGGCGGCGGAAAAATCTGGCCGCGCGCGGCAATTGCCGACGTCGCCCGCGTCTGCCACGCGCACGGCCTGCGCCTGCACATCGACGGCGCACGGCTGATGAACGCCGCCGTCGCCCTCGGCGTCGAACCCCGCGCGCTGGTCGCCGAAGCCGATACCGTCAGCATGTGCTTCTCCAAGGGCCTCGGCGCACCGGTCGGCTCAGCCGTCGCCGGTACGCGCGAGACGATCGCCCGCGCCCACCGCTTCCGTAAGATCTTCGGCGGCGCGATGCGCCAGGCCGGCCTCCTTGCCGCCGCCTGCCTCCACGGTCTCGATCACAACGTCGCCCGCCTCGCCGAAGACCACGCCCACGCGCGCCGTTTCGCCGAAATCGTCGCCGGCTCGCCCGCGCTGCGGGTCAATCCGTCCGATGTCGAGACCAACCTTGTCTATTTCGGCGTCGATGAGAGCATCATCCGCGCCGACGATCTCTGCGCCCGCGTCCGCGACCGCGGCGTCTGGATTCTGCCGCTCGGCGTGCGCTCCTGCCGCGCCGTCACGCACCTCGACGTCTCCGCCGACCAGGTCGAGCGCGCGGCACGGATCATCGTCGAAGAAGCCGGACGCGCCGCCGGATGAACCTGCGATTCCGGGTCCCGCACGTATGAGAATCGCCCGCGTACCCCACCGCTGGGACGTGAGTCCCCGCCGCGCCGTCGAGATTCAGCGCGCCCTCGCCGCCCGCGTCCTGCACTCCGAACTCCCGCGCGAGCCTGAACTCATCGCCGGCGCCGACATGGCCTTCGACCCCGATGGCGAGCATTGCATCGCCGGCGTCGTCGTCTGGAATGCCCGCACGCAAATCGTCGTCGAGCGCCAGTCCGCCCGCGCCCGCATGCGCTTTCCCTATGTCCCCGGCCTGCTCTCGTTCCGCGAAGCCCCGGCCGTCCTTGCCGCCTGCCGCCGGCTCCGTACCGAGCCCGACCTGCTGATGCTCGACGGGCAGGGTCTCGCCCACCCACGCCGCTTCGGCCTCGCCTGTCACATCGGCCTGCTCCTCGACCGCCCGACCCTCGGCTGCGCCAAGAGCCTCCTCTGCGGCGAGCACCGCGGCGTTCGCGAGCTGCGCGGCGCCACCGCCGACCTGCTGCTCGACGGCGACCTCGTCGGGCGCGTCGTTCGCACCCGCCGCAACGTCCGCTGCGTCTACGTCAGCGTCGGCCACCGGATCACGCTTGACGCGGCCGTGCGCTGCGTGATCCGCTGCGCGACACGCTACCGCCTCCCCGAGCCGACCCGCCTCGCACACCAGTACGTCACCACGCTCCGCCACGACCGGCCGGAGTAGCGATTTCAGTGCTGGAGAGCGTCCCCGGCCGACACGGCTCCGGCTCGGGCGACACGCCAAGCCCTCCCTGCGGCGAGATTCCGCGGCCCGACCCCCGCGTTTGCCCGATACACTTCGGATGCGGCGTAACGACCCCTGTCCCCATACGCTTGTCAGAATGGGATGACCGGCCGGGCGGCTCGGCTGGAACAATCGGCTACCGATTGTGTCGCCCGAAAACTATAATGTGTCCGCGGGCGGCATCCGCCCACATCTCATCACGCAGGCACGCCGGAGGCAGCGGGCGCCCGACGCAGTGGACGCCCCGAGGGATTGTGAATCGGCCGCGCGGCACAGAACGAACCATCCGGAGGACGGGACCTTGAGGACCGTGCTGCTATCGCTGTTCCTGACGTTTTCGTGGGGGCTGATCGCCGGCGACGTTCGCTCCACGCCCGACGACTCGCCTCCCGCCGAAAAGGACGAAGCCGCTTCGGCGCAGCCCGCTGAAAGCGAGTCCGACGCCGAATCCTCATCGGACGAGCCGGCCGGCTCCGACCACGCTGCGCAGCCCGAGGCGGAGTCTGCCTCGGACGAGTCGGCGGACGAGCCGGCCGCCTTCGCTCCCGCCGCTGAGGATGACGCACAGAATACGACGACGGCACCCGTCATCGCCGCCATCACACCCGTCGAGCTGCGCCCGCGCGTCGAACTCTACATCCCCTCCGTTCGGCACCTCGTCGCACAGGCTGAGCGCTCGCACGCCGGCCGCCTCGCCCACGAAGCCCTCGCCGCCGTCACCTCTGCGCTCTCACACGGCAGCGAATCGTCCCTCGCCGCCGGCGAAACCGTGCTCCGCGCCATCGCCGCCTGGCCCGACACCTCGTTCACCCTGCTCACCTTCGCGCCCGACACGCTCGGCCGCGCGCGCTGGGGCGTCGCCGTCGACTGGTCTCTCGACGATCTTCGACAGCGGATGCTCGACGTGATGAAAAGCGACGTGCTCGCCGAAGCGCTCGAAGGTGTCAGCTTCGTCGATCGCGACGGCGCCGCGGCGCTCGTCGTCGAAGGCGAGCCCGAGCCCCTCTGCCTGCTCATCGCCCGCCCACAGGGCGGCAGCATGGTCCGCTCCGCCGCGGAGTTCGACTTCCCCGCCGATGTCTTCGGCTGGAGCGAGGCGAAAAAAACCGAACGCTCCGACACCTCGACGCTCGTGTATTGCCGCACGAACCTCAGCGCCACCGAGCACGACTCGACTGCCCTCTTCGGCTCGCAGATCTCGTGGTTCCGCGATATCGAATACCGCGCCGCGGTCGACGCCGAAAAGAACTGGAACGAAGACGTCGCCGTCTCCTGGAACCTGATGGTCGGCGCCGGCGTCAAGGCGATGATCGACCGCGCCAGGCAGTCGTTCTACGTCCCGCGCGAAGCCTTCGGCGCGGCCGTCCTCAACAGCCCGGCGCTGATGGGCATGCTCGACGTGATGGCCGGACTCGAGCCGGGCACCCTTGGCGGCGGCGTGGGCTCGCGCGTCGGCCCCGAAGTCTGCATGATGGTGCTGCCCGGCGACGGAATCCTGCCCTTCCCCGATTTCGTCCTCAAGGCCCGTGCCCGCTACAGCGACGCCATCGTCAAGAATCTCCGCGCCGCCATCGAAAAGGCCAACAAGCAGAGCCGCGAGCAGGATCACCCCGAAGCCTGGCACGAGACCACCGTCGACGACCATGTCGTCATCTACCACGACGGCCGCCGCGGCGGTGCGTCCGGCATGGGGGCGGCGACCTATCGCACGGTCCTCTTCATCGACTCGCAGACCGACCCCAAGGGCCGACAGCGCGATATCATACATGTCGGCTTCACCTCGACTTCGCCCGAGGGACTCGTCCGCCGCCTGCTCCGGCCGCTCCCGGAAAAGGACCGCATCGCCGTGCCCGACGCCGCTGGCAACTCCGCCGGCCAGGCCTGGGTGCACTGGAAGCGAATCTACGCCTTTGCCTCCCCCTGGATCAACCTCGGCATCGCCGGCGTAGCGCCGGAGGGCGTCATTGCCCCCGCCGAAGAACTCGCCGACAGCCTCGCCGATGCCGACGTCCGCATGGACATCAAGTTCAACGGCATGACGCTCGCCCATCGCGGACCGCTGCCGTTCGGCGCAGTCTACCTGCCGATCACCGTCGCCGGTTCGCTCGCCGGCGATCGCGGCGGCGACACCGATCTCTCGCGCGAGCGCGTCGCCGTCGAACGGCTCATGCTCTTCTACGAACACGCCAAACTCTTCCACAAGGACTTCGGCCGCTGGCCCGCCCGCGTGGCCGAGCTGGACGGCTACATCGACTTTGCCGGACATCCCTACCTGCTCCAGTTGAAGAAATCGTCGCGTCCACGCTGGATCGAAAAGCTGCGCGAGGCCATCGACGAAGAGGAGGACGAGAAGAAGGCCGACGACGCCGACACCGAGGACGAGGAAGAACAGGAGATCGACGATTCGGCGTTCGTCGTCAAATGGAGCGGCGATGAGTGGACGCTGGGCGTGCGCCCGCGGACGTTCATGCACCTGCTCGAATTGTACATCGACGAGAAGGGCGAGATTCATCGTCGTCCGAAACCGGCCGGCCCAGCGACGCCGGCCGAAGCGACCGACGACGGCGATTCAACGACTTCAAACGGGATCTGATCCATGACCCCTCTGCGTGAGAAGGAGCGTGCCATGAAATTGCGGATGAACCTGCTGCTGTGCCTGTTGCTGTGCCTGCCCGCCGCCTGGGCGCGCGCGGACGAAGACGAGCCCAAGGGCTCCGGCGAGGAGGCCGTCGAGGCAAAAGCCGACGACGCGGCCGCCACCACCGACAAGGCAAAGGAAAAGGAGAAGGAAAAGGACCCCGTCCTGCGCCTCGCCGAGCTCGAACTCGACCACAACGTCGTCCCCGCGCGGATGCTCAATATCGCCTTCGCCGGCCGCACGCGCACCCTGCAGGATGTCCTCGAGAAGTTCGAGCAGTGGAAGGACAACGAGAAGATCGGCGCCGTCCTGCTCAACGTCACCAACATGAACATGTCCCTCCCCGACATCGAGGAGTTGCGCGAGGGGCTGGAGGCCTTCAAGAAGGGCGGCAAGAAAGTTTTCGTGTATTTCAACGGCGCCGGGCCGACCTCCTATCTCCTCGCCTGCCTCGCCGATGAAATCTGTATCGCGCCCACCGGCAGCATCGTGCTCCCCGGCCTGGGCCGAATCTTCCCCTACCTCCAGGGCCACTATCAGATGCTCGGCGTCGAGTTCGACGTCATCACCGCCGGACGCTACAAGTACCCCGGCTTCCTCAACCGCCGCGAGTCCGACCAGTATTTCCGCGAGGAAATGGGCGCCCTGCTCGACAGTTGGTTCAACGACTACGTCGACATCGTCGCCAAAGGCCGCGATCTCGAACCGGACCGCGTCCGCGAGATCATCGACCATGCCATCTTCGACGCCGATGACGCCATCCAGCACGGCCTCGCCGACCAGATCGCCTATCTCGACGAGTACCGCGACCGCTCGCTGCGCAAGCACAAGATGAAGAAATTCGTCGACGGCGAGACCGACTGGTCGCAGATCAACTCCATCCAGGATGTGCTCCAGATGCTCAACGAGGCGTGGCAGAAGGAAAAGGCCGCGCGCGAGGCCGTCGGACCGAAGATCGCCGTCATTCACGCCCGCGGCCCGATCATCGACGTCAGCCTCGGCAGCAGCTTTTCTTCGATGCTCATCTGCCGCGACGACTTCATCAAGGTCGTGCAGGAGGTCCGCCGCAACAAGTCGATCAAGGGCGTCGTCCTGCGGATCGACTCGCCCGGCGGCTCCGGCTACGCCTCCGACGCCATCTGGAACGAGCTGCGCCTGCTCGACGAGGAAAAACCCCTCGTCGTCAGCCAGGGCACCGTCGCCGGCTCCGGCGGCTACTACCTCTCCCTCCCCGGACGGCTCATCTTCTCCCAGCCGACGACCATCACCGGCTCCATCGGCGTCCTCGGAATCTTCCAGTCCTCCTGGTCGGCGATCAACCGCATGGACTACAACCTAGAGGAAATGCGCCGCGGCGAGCGCTCGCTGCTCGGCTCGCCCGCGCGGCCGCTGCCCGCCAAAGACCGCGAATTCATCCAGAAGTACATGAACGACTTCTACGACATCTTCCTCGACCGCGTCGCGCGCTGCCGCAAGATGCCGCGCGAGCGCGTCAAGGAAATCGCCGAGGGCCGCATTTACTCCGGACGCGACGCGCTCGCCATCGGCCTCGTCGACCGTCTCGGCGGCCTCGACGACGCCATCGCCGCCGTCCGCGAGATGGCCAACATCCCCGCCAGCGCCAAGCTCCGCGTCGTGCACTTCCCGCGCTCCGCCAGCCTCGGTGAATTGTTCACCAGCGGCCTCGGCGGAATGGGCGGCGCAGACCTCGCCTCCGTCCTCGACCTCGTGCGCCGGATCGACGCCCCCGCGCGCCCCGTCACCTTCAAGCAGCAGGTCGAGCTGTTCTCGCAGGTCGTCCAGCCCCTCTGCTGGATGCCCCTGCCCGAACTGCAGAACGTCTGGTCCGGCGACATCGCCTCCTTCGGCACCGGCGCCGACGGCTGGTCAACGCTCTCCGCCGACCACGTGAAGAAGGTGCTGGGCACACCGTAGCACCGCAGCGCGTACACCATGGATCTCCCCGGGGCCCGCGGCAGAAACGTCGCGGGCCCTTTCCTGCGCCGCCCGGCTTTCGCATTGCTTGCCGTCGGTCGCGCCCTACGGCCGCCCGCCGCGCACCGCATCCGCTGTCGTGATACAATCTTCGGAATGCACGAGCGCCCGGCCGAGACATTCGACGACGCACCCGATGACGAATCCCCCGACGACGAGCCGGAGATTCTCGGGCGACCCGTCGACCTCGGCGACGACGAGTCGCAGCGCGTCCAGTTGCGCGTCCGCCGCCGCCGCTCCGGCCGCCGCCTCGACAAGTACCTCCACGGCCGCTTCCCCCGAATGTCGCGCACGCTCATCCAGCGCCTCATCCGCCAGGGCGCCATCACCGTCAATCACCGTCCGACCAAGGCCAGCTACGAGCCCGACGCCGGCGACCTCATCGATCTGCTCATCCCGCCGCCCGAGCCCTGGGACGTCATCCCCGACGACATCCCCCTCGACATCATCTACGAAGACGACCACATCCTCGCCATCAACAAGCACACCGGCATCATCTGCCACCCCTCGCACGGCGCGCAGCGCGGCACGATCGCCAACGCCCTCGCCCACTATTCCAGCGCCCTCTCTCACGGCACCGACCCCTTCCGCCCCGGCATCGTCCACCGCCTCGACAAGAACACCACCGGCGTCATGATCGTCGCCAAGAGCGACGAAGCTCATTGGCGCCTCGGCCTGCAGTTCGAGCGCCGCACCGTCCAGAAAACCTATCTCGGCGTCGTCGAGGGCGTCCCCCAGCTCGACGAGGACATCATCGACAAGCCGCTCGCCGCCCACCCGCGCATCAAGGACCGCTACATCGTCCCCGGCCTCGCCACGCGCAAGGACGTCTTCAAGAACGCCGTCACGCGCTACAAGGTCGTCCGTCGCTTCCGCGGCTTTGCCGTCGTCGAGATGTACCCCAAAACCGGCCGCACCCATCAGCTCCGCGTCCACATGTCCTTCATCGGCCACCCCATGTTCGGCGACACCACCTACGGCGGCCACCCCTTCAGCGAGTTCGACCTCGCCGGCGCCGGCTCGACCGAACCGCTCATCGCCCACCAGTCGCTCCACGCCTTCCGCCTGAGCTTCATTCACCCGATCACGGAGAAACCGCTGACGATCGAGGCCCCCGTGCCCGACAACATCCGCTACATCATCGAGCTGCTGGAACGCCACCGAGCGCTGGACGAGCCGCCCGGCCCCGCGCGACGTTGATCCGCGCCAGCGCCGCCCGGCGAGTTCCGAGAGGAAACGTCACCCATGAGCCTGGCATCACAGCAATCCGACGTACTCATCATCGGTGGGGGGGTGATCGGCCTCACCAGCGCCCTGCGCCTCGCCCGCGCCGGCCTGTGCATCACCGTCCTCGACCGCGCCCGCGCCGGCCGCGAATCCTCCTGGGCTGCCGCCGGCGTCCTCTCCCCCTGCTCCTGGAGCCGCCGCGATGCCCTCTCCGAGCTGCTCCGCGATTCGCTCGCGCAGTACCCCGCCTTCGTCGCCGGGATCGAGGACCTCGCCGGCATGCGCGTCGAATACATCCGCTCCGGCCGCCTCGAATGCCTCGACACCGACCAGCACGAGCGCATGGCCCGCGCCGAAGTCCGCGACATGGCCCCGTACGTCGACCGCTTCGGCTTGCCGCTCTTCGAGGTCCTCACTGCCGCCGAAGCCCGCACACGCGAACCCGCCCTCGCCGCCGATGCCCGCGTCGTCACCCACTGCCAACTCACCGCGCAGATTCGCAACCCGCGCCTCCTGCAAGCGCTGCTCATCGCCTGCCGCCGCGCCGGCGTCGATCTGCGCGAGGGCGAGCCCGTCACCGCGCTGCGGCGCGAGGGCGACCGCATCGTCGGCGCCCAATCCGCCTCGACGCGCTACTCCGCCGCGCACACCGTCCTCGCTGCCGGCGCCTGGTCCGCGCTCGTCGACGCCGATCTCGCCCGACTCGCCCCGACCTACCCCGTCCGCGGCCAGATCGTCCTGCTTCACCTGCCGGCCGGCGGCCCGCGCCACATCATCGAAAAGGGCAAGTGCTACATCGTCCCCCGCGCCGACGGCCACGTCCTCGTCGGCGCCACCGAGGAGCACGACAGCGGCTACAGCACCGAGAACACCGCCGAGGGCGTCGCCGGCCTGCTTGCGCAGGCACTCACTCTCGTCCCCGCACTGCGCGATGCTGCGCTCGTCCGCACCTGGGCCGGCCTCCGCCCCGGTACGCCCGACCGCCGTCCCATCCTTGGCGTCCACGAAGATGCCCCCGGCCTCATTTTTGCCACCGGCCACTTCCGCACCGGCATCGCACTTGCCCCCGTGACCGCCGAGATCGTCTCCGACCTCGTCACGCGCGGCGGTTCACCGCGCCACCTCGACCTGTGCCGCCCCGGCCGCGACTTCGGCACCCGCAACGCGATGTGACCTCGCGCTCCGCGCGCAAACAAAGACCGAGTGGCCAACCGTCCTTGCGGTCCGCCACTCGGTCCTCTGCGTGTGGGGTGTAAGTGGATCCCGTACCGGGCGACGCGCTGATTCACCCCGTATTGCGCGTCGCCGGGTGATTTACTCCATGGTCGGCGGCTCCCGCGGCGATTCCGACGCCGCGCTGACCGCCCGTCTGACCAATTCTTCCCCCGACCGAGCGAAGGTCAAGCGCCGCTCGGAATCGCCGCGATTTCCGGCCCATCAACCGCTGTCGCCGACGTTATCGGCACTCGCCGATCCCGCTCCGGCCGCACCAGCGCCTTCGCATACGCCAGCCGGTACCGCGCCCCCGGCGTCGTCAGCACGTTGACCAGCACGTGCCGCAGCGGATGGGCTGCATCGCGCGGTGCGTGCCACAGCGCCAGCCGGTCGCGCCAACTCGTCGTCGCGCGCCGCAGCGCAGCCATCACGTGCTCCGGCGCACCGGCACCACAAGTGCGCTCGACGGCTTCCAGCGCACGCCGCATCGGCAGCGCCACCCGCCAGCGGATCGCCGTCTCTACCGTCCGGTGCCAGTCAATCCGCCGGCTGCGCTCGCGCATCACCCGCGCGATGTCTGCCAGCCACAGCAGCCGCCCGCAGCCGTGCACCGCCGCGTGCACCGCCAGATGAATCAGCAGATGATCGTCGCACGGCACGTACGCCTCCGCATTCCCGATGCGGACCGTCTTCGCCCGCGCCCACAGCGCATCTGCCGGCACCGTCCGCGCATAGCGCATCGGCCGCCACGGCCGCACGTGCAGATCGATCAGGCACGGCGATTTCTCGCCGCACTGGTAATGCGTCTCGTAGTAGAATCGCGGAAAGAAACTGCGGTCGCGGAAGAACTGCGTCCGCGCATAGCCGATCCGCTCCAGCACCTCGCCCGCGCGCGCCGCGTCGCTTTCGCGCACGAGCAGATCAACGTCCGACATCGGCCGCAGCTCCGCCCGCCCGTAGACGAGCTGCTGCAGCGCCGCGCCCTTGAGCAGCATCAGCGGCACGCGCGCCGCCGCCAGCGCCTCGGCCACGCGCAGGATGTGCCGGCCCAGCCGCCGGTTGTCGACCTCCGTCCGCCGCGCCGCGCCGCTCAGCACCCGGGACGCCTCGTCTGGCGCTTGCTCGCCCGCCTTCGCCAGCGCTTCAATCACCAGCCCCGCCAGCCCCTCGCGCGCCGCCCGCCGCGCCAACTCCGCCCACGCGCCGTCCTCGCGCAACGGCGGCGCCGCGCGCGCCGCCTCGCCGCGCAGCACCCGGATCAATGGCTCGTCGCCGCCCGGTGTAGTGTGCATGCCGTGTTATCGGCCATGCGGCAAACTGCCTTTCGCACCCGACCCGTCCCCGAGTCCCATTTGTCGCTCCACCCACCCGCGCGAAAGACC
>CAZNDQ010000062.1:0-12715 GCA_964571825.1 uncultured Planctomycetales bacterium
AGGGCGGTGATGGGTCAAAAACGGGGAAGCCTGTCGGGTGCGCGAGCGCAGACCGACAGGCTTCAAACCGTTAGATGCCACCGCCGCCTTAGCGTCGCGGCGCCGGACAGTAGGCGCGCGAGCGACGAGTCGAGTGGGTCAGCACCTGAGATCCGCCGAGGCGACCTTTGGTGCCGTGGACGTAGTGGAGCGGGGCCGGCTTCAACAGCAGCTCCCACTGGGACAACGGCCTCGACCCTTGCAGCTCCGCCTGGGCAATCAGTTGGCGGACCCACGAGAAGATTCCGTTCCGACGCTTCCATCCTTGAACGACTCCAACGATTGCCAACATGCAGATGCAAAGCACGATGCTCGGCGGTTCCGGAACTGCGGCGGGGGTTGCCGGCGCGGTGTAGAGGTAGCCGCTGCCTTGGACCGCGAAGTATCGGTTCGTGCCGTCTGAGAAGACGTCATTCACCGACGTGATGGTCGTGGGGAACAGCGTGCCGTCCGTCCTTAAAGCGTAATCGGAGAAGAGCTCCGGACGCCCGAAGAGCGGATCGTAGACGAAGCCGAGGCCGTCCGAGGTCTGGCCCACGGCGAAGCCGTACGAGTCGATGCCGTTGATGACTCCGCCGAAGCGGTTGACGGCGCCGAGGAAGGCGTTGTCGCTGATGCGGTCGAGGTGGCCGCGGTACTTGAGCCACGGACCGGCCGCGGAAATGTGGTCCGTCGTGCACTTGCCCTCGGCCTGGAGCAGCAGCACGAGCCCGGTGAGGTCGCGGCCTTCCCACGCGGGGAAAGGCTCGAGGGCCTGGAGGCGTTCGGAATTGGGGTCGATGATGACCTGCACCTTATCGGAGTCGTCGGCGGGTTTCTGGTAGCCGGCCAGTCCCTCGGCGAAACCGCGCTGGGGCAGCTCGGCGGCCTCGGCGGGGGGCGAGAAGCGGAACTCGCGGCCGTCCGGAGTGCGGAGCGAATCGGTCAGCGGATTGAAACTCAGGCGCCCGGCGAAGGTGAGCGCGGTGACGATTTCCGGGCTGCCGATGAACGAGAGCGTCTCGGCGCTGCCGTCGTTGCGGCGTTTGAAGTTGCGGTTGTAGCTGTTGAGGATGCTGTTGCGTTTGCCCGCGGCGGGGTCGGTGCGGCGCCACTGGCCGATGCAGGGCCCGCAGGCGTTGGCGAGGACGGTGGCGCCGACCTCCTCGAGAACGGCGGTCTGCCCGTCGCGCTGAATCGTGTTGTGAATCTGGTCGGAGCCGGGCGTGACGAGCAGCGGCTTGGCGAGCTTGAGGCCCTTTTCGCGAGCCTGGCGCGCCACCAGCGCCGCGCGGTCCATGTCTTCGTAGGAGGAGTTGGTGCAGCTCCCGATCAGGCCGTAGGTGAACTCGTCGGGGTAGTCCTGCTCGCGGACGTCGCGGGCCATCTGCGAGATCGGCCGGGCGACGTCGGGCGAGTGCGGCCCGACGATCATCGGTTCGAGGGTGGAAAGGTCGATGTCGATGATGCGGTCGTAGTAGCGCTCGGGCTGGGCGATGGCTTCAGAGTCGGCAGTCAGGTGTTCGCGGATTCCGTCGGCGAGCCGGGCGATCTCGGCGCGGCCGGTGGCGCGGAGGTACGTCGCCATGCGCTCGTCATAGGGGAAGATGGAGGTGGTGGCGCCATGTTCGGCGCCCATGTTGCAGACGGTACCCTTGCCGGTGGCACTGACGGAGGCTGTGCCAGGCCCGAAGAACTCGACGATACAGTTCGTGCCGCCCTTGACGGTGAGAATGCCCATCAGCTTGAGGATGATGTCCTTGGGCGAAGTCCAGCCGCCGAGCCGGCCGGTGAGGCGCACGCCGATGACGCCCGGCCAGAGCAGGCCGAAGGGCTCTCCGACCATGACATCGACGGCATCGGCGCCGCCGACGCCGATGGCGATCATGCCGAGTCCGCCGGCGTTGGGCGTGTGCGAGTCGGTGCCGATCATCATCCCGCCGGGAAACGCATAGTTTTCGAGGACGACCTGGTGAATGATTCCCGAGCCGGGCTTCCAGAAGCCCATGCCGTATTTGAGAGCGGCGCTGCCGAGGAAGGAGTAGACCTCGTGATTCTCGTCCAGCGCGACGAGCATGTCGTCCTTTGCTCCCTGTTCGGCGCGGATGAGGTGGTCGCAATGGACGGTGGTGGGCACGGCGGTGCGGCGTCGGCCGGAACGCATGAACTGGAGAATGGCCATCTGCGCGGTGGCGTCCTGCATGGCGACGCGGTCGGGTGCGAGGTCGACGGTGGTTTCGAGTCGCCCGGGCGGCCGTCCGTCGAGGTCGCAGAGATGAGCACCGAGCACTTTCTCCGTGAGCGTGAGCGGCCGGCCGAACATTCTGCGCACTTTGGCCACGCGCGCGGGGATCTGTTCGTATACGCGGCGAACGACATCAAGATCAGTCACAGACGGTCTCCTCAAATCCGGTGAGCGCCCCGCCGGGATAGTCGAAGTTCCGCCGGCCCGGACCGGCCCGTGTAAGGGGAATCGGCAGTCGGCGGGGGAATCCTCTGTGCGTCGTACCGGACGCGGCCGCGGCCCGGTTTTGCGGCGCCACACCGTCATTCTAGCTCCTCGCAGCGCGTTCTCCCAGTCCGGCGGGGCGCCCGGCGGTCGTGGCGATTCACGACGCCGGGGGCAGTTGCGGCGGAATCGCGTCGAGGCCAACCTCGACGCGGTTGCCCACCACGCGCACGGGGTAGCGGGCGACGCAGCGCGCCGGCGCGTCTGGGCAGCGGCCGGTGGTCACGTCAAAACGCCAAGCGTGTACGGGGCAAACGAGCACGGTTCCCTCGACGTGCCCGGCGGCGAGATTGCCACCGGCGTGCGGGCAGCGATTCGCCACGCAGTGGACGCTTCCGTCTGACAGGCGGACCAGCGCCAGCTCGCGCTCTCCGAGCCGGACGAACGTGGGTTGGTTCGGGCGCAGCGCGGCGAGATTCACGGCGAACTCGAAGGGCTCACACGGCATGTTCGACGAACACCTGTGAGGTGGAGTTTCGCGGAGACGGCCGTCGGTGTCGAGCGAGATTGATCCTCCGGGTTGCCCAGCTTCGCGCGCGTTGCGTTGACCTGGCGAACTGTGGTGATGTTCTGCTTGGGGCCATTTGCGCAAATCTTTTGACAACACAGCACTTGCATATACAATGCGCGTCCACCCGAGGCATCCCTCCTAAGACCATCCTGTCCCCCCGCAGGATGGCATTGCCTCGGGTTTTTTTGCGCCCGGGCCGTGCGCGATTGGCATTCGGGCGCGGCGGGCGCCTTCAAGCGACCTCGGCATCCAGTTTCTATAATCGGCGGTCTGCGCTGCGGATGACGGTCTGCCGAAATCGGTTGAAGACTGTCCGCGGGGCGCAGGGTGGCGGCATTGCCGGCGAGCACGGCCCGCCGCAGCACGAGGCGCTGTGCGATCATAGGAGATGCGTTGATGACGGTTCTGGAGCGAGCGAAGGTGTTGCTGGGCTTTGCGCGGTACTGGACGATGAGTTTCCTGCGGGGGATTCCGGAGGATCGCTACACCTGGCAGCCGTGGGCGGGCGCGAACCACGTGACGTGGACGCTGGGGCATCTGATGGTGACGGATAACTGGATCCTCAAGACGCTTGGGGGCGCGGACCGCGACCCGGACGGGCGGCTCGCGGCGATCTACGGCATGGGGTCGCGGCCGGAGCCCGACGCAGCGCGGTATCTGCCGCCGGAGGAGTTGAAGCGCGCGATGGCGGCGGCGCGCCAGGAGCTGCTGCAGTTTGCCGAGCAGATGAGTGAGGAGGAACTGCTGCGCCCGAACGAGGGAGACCTGCAGCGCTTCGCGCCGGATCGGGTGGGGATGCTCTACTCGCTGGCCTGGCATGAGGGGATGCACGGCGGGCAACTGACGGCGATCCGCAAGGCGCTAGGGCTGCCGCCGATCATTGGGTGAGGGGGGAGGCGAAGACGGACCGCGCGTTGCGCCGGCGCCTCGTGGACGCTCCACTGCGGGAGCGTTACCATGAGCGCAGTATGAATTCATCCCCGGGGGGCGGAACTAACGGAGGCACAACGAGGCGATGATCGATCCACGCATCTCGAAACTGGCCAATGTACTGGTGAACTATTCGTGCGCGCTCAAGCCGGGCGAAAAGATCCTGATCGAGGCGATCGACATTCCGCACGAGGTGACGGCGGAGCTGGTGCGGACGGCCCGGGCGGCGGGCGGGCATCCGCTGGTGACGCTCAAGAGCAATCAGGTCTGGCGGGCGCTGATGCACAACGCCAGTGAAGAACAAATGGAGCTGATCGCCGACACCGAGGCGCTGCGGATGGGGCGGGTGCAGGCGTATATCGGCTTCCGCGGCAACGCGAACATCACCGAGTGGTCGGACGTGCCGAAAGAGAAGATGAAGCTGTACGAGAAGCACGTCTGGAGCCGCGTGCACCACGACATCCGCGTGCGCAAGACGAAGTGGGTGGTGCTGCGTTATCCGAACGCTTCGATGGCGCAGAGCGCGCAGATGAGCACGGAGGCGTTCGAGAATTTCTACTTTGACGTGTGTACGCTCGACTACTCGAAGATGTCGAAGGCGATGCAGCCGCTGGCGGAGCTGATGCGGCGGACGGACAAGGTTCGGCTGGTGGCGCCGGGGACGGACCTTCGTTTCTCGATCAAGGGGATCGGCGCGGTGCCGTGCGACGGGGCGCGGAACATCCCGGACGGGGAGGTATTCAGCGCGCCGGTGCGGAACTCGGTGAACGGGACGATCCGCTTCAACGCGCGGACGATCTACCACGGCATTACGCACGACGAGCTGACGCTGACATTCCGCGAGGGGAAGATCGTCGAGGCGACTTCGTCAAACACGGAGGCGCTGAACAAAGTGCTGGACACGGACGAGGGGGCGCGGTACGTGGGCGAGTTCGCCATCGGCTTCAACCCGTACATCACGCGGCCGATGCTGGATATCCTCTTCGATGAGAAGATTGCGGGCTCGATCCACTTCACGCCCGGCGCGTGCTACGACGAGGCGTCCAACGGCAACAAGAGCGAGGTGCACTGGGACATGGTGCTGATGATGGACCCGGCCGCGGGCGGCGGCGAGGTGTGGTTCGACGAGAAGCTGGTCCGCAAGGACGGGCGGTTCGTCCTGCCGGCGCTCGAGCCGCTGAACCCCGAGCATCTCAAGTAGGTGCGTGTGCCGCCGGGATTCGGTCCGCAGGCGGACCGGGGCGACGTGCAAAAATGGTCCTCACATTCATCCGCTGCCTTTTCGTGATCATCGTGGTCTCGATCGGCATGAGCTATGCCGAGGTGACCTACGGGCAGACGCAGTATTCGCCGCTGATGGTGCTGGCGGTGTCGCTGGGCGGTGCGATCCTGGTGATCGTGGTCGATGCGCTGGCGCCGCACCGCTCGCTGATGCAGCTTTCGGGGTTGTTCTTCGGCCTGGTGATGGGTCTGCTGGGGACCTACGCGCTGTGGGTGGTCGGCGAGACGGTTGTGGAGAGCTTCTATCCGGCCGCCCCGCCGGCGCTAATGAGCACGATCAAGCTGCTGCTGGGCGTGCTGGTCTGCTACATCACGGTGACGGTGGTCATCCGGACGAAGGACGACGTGCGTTTCGTCATCCCGTACGTCGAGTTCAGCAAACAGGTGAAGGGGAGCCGGCCGCTGCTGCTCGACACGTCGGTGATCATCGACGGGCGGGTCGCGGACGTGGTGGACACGCATTTTCTGGAGTCGGAACTGGTCGTGCCGCGGTTCGTGCTGCACGAACTGCAGGCGCTGGCGGACAGCAACGACCGCCAGAAGCGGACGCGCGCGCGGCGCGGACTGGACGTGCTCAGCCGCCTGCAGCGCAGCACCGCGACGGAAGTGAGCATTTACGACGGGGAGGTCCCGGCGCTGGTGGCCAACGAGGGGGTCGACCAGAAACTGGTGGCGCTGGCGATCCAGATGAGCGGCCGGATCATGACCACCGACTACAATCTGGCCAAGATCGCGCAGCTCCGCGGCGTGACGGTGTTGAACATCAACGACCTGGTCAACGCGCTCAAGCCGGCGGTGATCGCCGGGGAAAAGATGACGGTGCGGGTGATCAAGCCGGGCGAGGAGCCGGGGCAGGGCGTCGGCTACCTCGACGACGGGACGATGGTCGTCGTGGACGGCGCGCGGGAACGGATCGGGGAGACGGTGGAGTTTTTCGTTTCGTCCGTCCTGCAGACCAGCGCCGGCAAGATGATCTTCGGCCGGCTGGAGGGCGTCGAGCCGGAACGGCGGCGGCGCGCGACGCGGCAGTCGTAACGCAGGGACGCGAGGAGCACTCGATGATCAAAGTCGCGGTGATTGTAGTGGCGGCGGGGAAGTCGGAGCGGTTCGGGGGCGCGACGAAAAAGCCGTTCGCACACCTCGACGGCCGGCCGATGTTCCTGCGCAGCATCGAGAAGTTCATCAACCGCGAAGATGTCTGCCAGACGATTCTGGCGGTTTCGCCCGAAGACATGGAGATGGTCAAGCAGAAGTTCGGGCCGAACCTGGGCTTCATGGGGGTGAAGCTGGCCGAGGGCGGGACGGAGCGGCACGACACGGTGAGCAAGGTGCTGCCGAAGGTGGTGGAGGAGGCGGAGTACGTGGCGGTGCACGACGCGGCCCGGCCGTGCGTGACGGACGACATGATCGACGCGGTGTTCGCTGAGGCAGCCCGGAGCGGGGCGGCGATCCTCGGCAGCGCCATCACGGGGACGCTCAAGCGCGTCAGCGAAGCAGGAGTGGTGGACGAGACGATCTCGCGCGAGCGAGTCTACGAGGCGCAGACGCCGCAGGTCTTTCGCCGCGACCTGCTGCTGCAGGCGTACGGTCGCCTGGGCCAGATCGAGGGGCCGATTACGGACGATGCACAATTACTGGAGCGGATGGGGCACGCGGTGACGATCGCGGAGTCCGACCCGACCAACATCAAGATTACGCGGCCGGGGGACATGACGCTGGCCGCAGCGATCATCAAGTCGCGACCGGTGAAGAAGGCGAAGCAGTTGGGTGCCTTCGACGAGGCGCAGTGGTAGCGGCCGGGGGGCTTGGCCGGACACTTCGCCTGAGATAGACTCCCCCGGTCGGGGTGCCTTCCCAAGGCCGTCGCAGCACCGGGCTGGGCGACGGCGCCGAAAAACTCACCTGAAACTTTCTCGCCAGCCGATCAGGATATGGGGAACCTCAACGGGGATACTTTAGCATACGGAGGTCGACAATGATCCGTGGTCTTTCTGTCATTGGATTGCTGGTCGTGGCGGGCTGCACGTCGGGATCGTTCCCCTGGGGCAACATCATCCCGCCGAGCGTGGATTTCGTCCTTGTGCAGGCGACGGACTACGTCAGCAAGTCGCCGGCCAACGCCGGAACGCAGGAATGGGTGCAGATGTCGGACGAGTGGGGCGATTACATGGTGATCGTGCCCGACCTGCGGGTCACGCACAGCGATCCGTTTCATCCGGGCTCGACGTACCTCGACGACGTGGGTGGGGCGGCGATCAGCTACCACGTCGATTTCCCGGCCGGCGGGCGCTGGTACGTCTGGGTCAACGCCAAGCCCAAAAGCACCGAGGGCAACGGCGTGCACGTGGCGCTCAACGGCAAGCTCGAGGGGCCGGGCAAGTCGATGCAGTGGTGCACGCCGACGGGGATCCCCTCGTGGTCGAACATGCAGCGCGGGACGGGCCCGGGCGAGTTCCACGACTGCGGTCGGCCGGGGACGATCTGGCTCGACGTGCCCGGGGCGGGGACGCACACCGTCACGTTTCATCAGCGCGAGGACGGTTTCGGTATGTACGAGTTCCTGCTGACGCAGCAGAAAACCGAGTCGTGATCGGGGCCTGGCCTGCACATTCGATCTGACGCTCGCGGCGCACGGGGTGCGCCGCTTTCCTGCGCGGCGGTCGCGGCGGGATACGCTCGGTCGGTCACCACGCGCATTGAGCTGTGAGCAGCAGGGGCTGCACAAGCCATTCGGGGGGCATGTCGTACCAGGCCGTGGTAATCAGGCCGAGTGCGCGGCCGTTGGACTTGGCGCGGGCGGCGTGCGTGCGGATGTTGGCCTCGAAGCGGCGGAAGTTGGGCAGGCCGTCGGTCACGTCACCGTTGCCCATGCCCGTCGGGCTGAGGATCACGTCGTGGCCGCGCTGCTGGTAATACTCCAGATAGGGCAGCGCGCGGATCAGGCGCGGGAACTGCGGCCCGAGGAAGGCGCGGTACTCGTCGAGGAAGCGGCGGTCGAGCAGTTTGAGCGGCGTCGCCTCGGAGTAGTGGTGCATCACGTCGCGCTGGACGTCGGACAAGCGCGCGCGGCGGCGCGGCAGGTTCCACGACCAGTCGTGCGCGACGCGCGGGCCGCCGCGGGCGTGGGCCAGGCGCGGGATGAGGACGGGCGTCGGATCGGCGACGGCGATGTAGTCCCAGTACTGAATGACGGTTGGGCGCGGAATGTGGGCGAAGGCGTCGGGGAAGGTGCAGAGCGTGTCGTCCCAGAGGACGGGGCGCCGGCCGTGGTCGAGAACGCGCTGCGCGAGCCGGCCGAGGTAGCGGCCGATGAGCGTGCCGTGGCCGCCTTCGCGCACGGCCGCAGCGCAGCGGGGACAGTGGCCGACCTTGCGCGCTTCGTCGCCGCCGAGATGGATGAAGCGCGACTGCGGGTGCGCGGTGACGACTTCGTCGAGCAGCGATTCGACCAGCGGCAGACTCTCGGGATGCAGCGGACAGAGCAGGTCGGGTTTGTCGGGGCGCTCGCGCAAATGAGCGAGCGGCTCGTGGCGCAGCGCGTAGTCGAGATGGGCGAGTGTCTGCTGGAGGGGGATGACGTCGAGGCCGAGCGCATCGGCGGTGGCGGGCAGGCGGGCGAGGTCGGCTTCGGCAAGCGCGGCCGGATCGCGGATGAGCGGCTGCGCGCGGAAGGGGAAGCGCGGGCCGTATTCGACGAGCAGCGTGTTGAGTTTGTACGCGGCGGCGGTTTCGAGGAGGTGCTGCGCGCCGTCCACGTCGAGGCGGCGGTAACTCTCGAAGTTGAGGTGGAATCCGCGCACGGACAGGTCGGGCCAGTCTTCGATGCGGCCGACGGGCATGGCGGGTGCGCAGGCGAGCTGCCGCAACGTCTGCAGCGCGTGGCGGAAACCGGCGGCTTCTCGCGCACTGACGGCAACGGTGGGTGGGTCGCCGGGCGCTGCGAACTCGATCGTGTAGCCGCCGGGGTGGGGTCCGCCGATCGGCGCGGCCGCCTGCTCCAGCCGCACGATCAACTCACCTTCGCCTCCGTGCGCGGCGAGGTGCGCCAGCGCGCGCTCGTAGGCCCTGACGAGCTCCCGCGCCGGCTCCGCCGCGCATTCGACGCGCACGCTGCGCGGCCACGGGCGCTCGCTTGCCGCCAGCGACATCCGTTTGGGCACCGGCAGGATCGGGCAGGGTCGCTTGCCCATCGTTCAACTCACTCCGGGCGGGCGCCGCTGGGCCGCTTCTCGGGGATCGGCGTGAACTCAACCGTGCCGTCGGGCCGGTCGACGCCGACGCTAAAGTTGCGGTCGGCCCAGTTGGGCGAGTCGGGCGGGTCGAGCCAGTGGGTGTCGTTGTCGCGCGCCGGGTCGTAGGAGTCGTTGCCGCCGACGTCGAGGAACAGAGCGATCGACGTCGTGTCGGCGAAGTAGGTGCTGACGCCGCTGCGGGCGCGGAACTTTTCGTCATTGCGGGCGACGCCGGGGTAGCGCTCCGCCAGGCAGGAATAACTGTCGTCGCCGCCGACGTCGATGAGCATGGCCACGCTGCGGTTGAGCGAGTGCGCGACGCCGGCGTCCTTACGCAACGTGTACTCGTCGTCGCCGCCGATGTTCACGAGCAGCCCAATAGTGAAGTCGTGCGCCATGGCCAGACTGAGGTTCGACGTCGCCTCGGCCGCGTGGACGTCGTTGCCGCCCTCGTCGAGCAGCGCGCCGATGCAGAAGTGCGCCCCCGTGCCCTGCGACCAGCAGACGCCGCGATACTCGTCGTTGCCGGCCGCATCGTAGAGCAGCCCGGTACCGAACCAATAGCCGGTGCCCATCGACCAGTTGCCGGAAACGTATTTGTCGTTGCCGTCGAGATCGAGCAGCGCGCCGAGCCCGCCGGCCCAGGCGTGGCCGTCGGCACCGTCGCCGCGGCGGCCCATCGCGCAGCCCTGCGCGTTGGAGACGGAGATGTTCTCATCGGGCGAGTGGTAGGACGGCCGTCGCGTGAGATTCGAGTCGCGCACAGCCTCGTAGCGGTCATCGCCGGCGCGGTCGGCGAGCACGCCGACGCCGTTTGCGCCGCCGAAGCCCTGCCCGTCGGAGTAGACCGTGTACTGGTCGGTGCCGTCCGCGTCGAGCAGCAGCCCGACGCCGAAAAAGCCGCAGCCCTGCGCCGAGTAGTTCGAGAAGTAATGGTCGTCGCCGGCGAGGTCGATCAGCGCGCCGAGGCCGAACTGGCCTGCTCCCTGCGCCATCGTGTGCGCTTCGTAGCGGTCGTTGCCCGCGGCATCAAGGACAATTCCGACGCCGCAGATGCCTGCTCCCTGCGCGGGTACATCGGCGCTGTAGCGATCGTCGCCGCCCATGTCGAGCACGAGCCCGATAGGGCGGTCGGCGGCGGAGGCGCCGGCCGGGCCGGAGTAGCGGTCGTCGCCGCCGAGATCGACGATGAGCAGTGCGTCGCGGCCGTCGATCACGTCGCCGCCGCTGCCGTAGATGCGGATCCAGCCGAGAGGCGTCTGCCAGGCGAACTCGAAGGGCGGCGACTCGTCAAGCGCTGCGAGCTGCAACCGCGCATCGTCTAGCGCCTGCACGCATTTGAGCGCGGCGTACCAGAGGCTCGCTTCGTCGAGCAGCCGCGCCATGTCGTCGAACTCGGGTGCGTAGTCGAGCGCGTCGACCTCCTCCTCGCCGATGTTGAGCCGCCGCGAGACCGCCACCCGCAGTTCCATCGGCACGTTGCGCATCGCCCGCGTCGCCCAGGTGTGCGCATCGAGCACGTTGAGGACGAGTTGGCCGAGGATGGGGCGGGCGGACTCGGGGACGGCGAGGACAGCCGCGGCGAGGTCGGCTTCAGTGAGCGGGTAGGGCGAGGGCGTGCCGAAAGTGACGTAGCGGCTGGGCCGACCGGCCGCGCGGTAGACTTCGAGGATCGCCCGGTCGAGCGGCGTCGGCTCAGCCGTGAGATTGCAACTGTAGGCGCGGAACGCGCCGAACTTCGGATCGACGCCGAGGGCGTGGACGGCTTGGTAGAGGGCGCCGTCGGATTTCTCGGCCGGCTTGGCCAGCACCTCGGGGTCGAGGTGCAGCCGCGCGGCGTTGCCGAGCATGCGAGTGAAGGAGATCGTCGCCAGCGGCTCGGCGAAGAGGTCGTCGAAGTGGCGGAGCTTGTAGGGGATGTCGGCCGGGTAGCGCGACCACCAGCCCTTCGGCCGCCAGCCGACGTCCTCACGCCGCATGCCCGCCAGCGCCAGGGCGTCGTCGAGCGCGTCGGGGGGCTGAGCCGACGATACGGCAAACGATCCCAGTATGATCGCGAGGGAAAGAAGCTGTTGCTGCCAATTCATGCATGGACCTCCGGCGGCCGCAATGTTGGACCGCCCATGCGACGCAGGGTACTGTTGCCGCCCGGTGAAGAGCAAACGGGCGCGAATCGGACATCCGACATTTGTGGTTGTGCCCGAACGGCACTGTTCGCAAGTGTTGAGGCTACTCGCGGAAGACGATCGACCGAGGCACAATGAAGCTCAGCTACGATGACGAAACTGATTCACTCTACATTGAGCTGCGGGAACAACCCGGCGCGAGCGCGATCGAAGTTGCCGAAGGCGTCGTGTTCGATCTGGATGAGAATGGTCGACTGGTGGGAATCGACATTCAGCACGCCAGCAAGGTCGTAGATCTCACTCGCCTCGAAGCGATTGCGCTGCCGGCCTAGTCAGTCCCCGCGCTTGCTGGCGTGCAGGATCGTCAGCCCGATCACCTCGTCGTCTTCGTAGCGGATGATGACGTCGTCGTCCGTCAGCTCGCTGTCCGTCGCGCTGGCCGGCTTCTTGAGGTTGATGTAAAGCACGTCAGCCTCGGCGTCGTACGACGACCAGATGAACTTGTGGGGCGAGTGCAGTACAGTCGGCACGAGCGCCAGATAGTCTGCTAGCTCTTGTGGGGCCATCTCAGTTCTCTCTTTTGCAGACTTGTCATCCGCCGGGTCAAGAACGCCGTGATTACGAATCCATCAGACTCGGACACTTCACGATATACTACGACGAGTGCCTTACCGAGTTCCACTGTCCGGATCGCAAACAACTCGTCATCACGCCCCAGACGAACCTCCTCAGCATTCTCAACCGCCTCAAGCACCTGGTCGCGCATGTCCGATAGTTCGGCATGCTCCTCCACGATGTGTGACCAGCGTTCATCCGGAAGGCGAATCGGCACTCCGTTCCTGGAGATCGCCCTCTTGCCCATGTTGTGTGGCTACCTCCCGCACTGAATCTGCGGAGTCAGGAACGCAACGCTCGCTACAGCCGCTCGGTGATCGACTTGGCCTGCAAAAAGAGCTGCAGGTAGTCGCGGCCGCCGGCCTTCGAATCCGTCCCCGACATGTTGAACCCGCCGAACGGCTGCACGTCGACCAGCGCCCCGGTGCACTTGCGGTTCAGATACAGGTTGCCGACGTGCAGCTCGTGCCGCGCGCCTTCGAGCCGGGTCCGG
>CAZNDQ010000063.1:0-12712 GCA_964571825.1 uncultured Planctomycetales bacterium
CCGGGCTCGCACCGATTGTCTTCGAGGACGGGCGGCAGACGCGCGACTTCGTCTGGGTGGGCGACGTCGCGGCGGCGCTGGCCGATGCGCTGGAGCGCGAGACGGGCGACATCCTGACGCTGAACATCGGCTCGGGGCGCGCGGTGTCGATTCTCGAGGTGGCGCAGCTCGTCGCGCAGCGGATGGGCGTCGAGATCGAGCCGCAGATCACGCGGCGTTTTCGGCACGGGGACATCCGGCATTGCACGGCGGACATTTCGCGTGCGGCGCAGACACTGGGGTTCGTCCCGCGCACGTCATTCGCGGACGGGCTGTGGCCGTTGATCGCCTGGAGCCGCATGGCCGAGAGCGAGGACCGCTTCGGCGAGACGATCGTGGAACTCGAGCGGCACCGGATGATTACGAGCGTCTGAGCGGGGGGGGGCGCGGGCGCATCGGCGGAGGCGGTCAGTATCCGGAGGGGATACCGCCCTTGCGCGGGTCGGCTGCGCCGACGATCTTCCCATCCGAGATGTGAATTGCCTGAACGATGCCGGTACGGCGGCGGTCGTCGAGGACGTGGCCATAGCGGCGCAGGCCGTCGGTCCATTCCGTGCCCGGATCACGATCGAAGTAGACGACATCGGGCAGCCACTGGTGGTGCGCGCGGGGGGCGTTCATCGCGGCGTGGAGGGTCATGTCGTAGTCGAGCACGTTGAGCAGCACGTGGAGCACGGATGTAATGATGCGCGGCCCGCCGGAGGCGCCGAGGAGAAGGACGGGGCGTCCGTCGCGGAGCACAATGGTCGGGGCCATGCTGGAGAGCGGGCGCTTGCCCGCCGCGGGAGCGTTGCGCTGGGACTGCATGAGATCGAAGGCATTGGCGGTGCCCGGCTCGGCAGCGAAGTCGTCCATTTCGTTATTGAGGATGAGGCCCCAATCGTCGACGGCGACGAGGGAGCCGAACTCGGTATTGATCGTCTCGGTACTGACGACGCAGTTTCCGTCGGCGTCGATGATGGAGAAGTGCGAAGTGCCGGCGTCGGCGGGGAGCTGGGGCAGCCCGTAGTCGGCGTGGCGGGCGGTCTGCTGGAGGGAGAGGGCCGCGGCGCGGTCGGCCGCGTACTCGCGCGAGAGCAGCCGCGTCATCGGCACGTGAACGTAGTCGGTGTCGGCGAGCCAGCGGGCGCGGTCGGCGAAGGCGTGCTTGAGTGCCTCGGTCTCGACATGCGTTGCCTGGAGCGGGTCGTCGCGGCGGATCGCGCGAAGGTCGAAGTGTTCGAGGATATTCAGCGTCTGGAGAAGGCAGAGCCCGCCGGAGCTGGGCGGGGGCATGGAGATAACTTCGTAGTCGCGGTAGGTGGTGCGAAGCGGCTCGCGTGTGCGGACGGCGTAGTGCCGCAGGTCGTCGGCGATGATCAGGCCGCCGCCGGCGTGCATCGTAGCGGCGAGGGCGGTAGCGACCGGCCCGTCATAGAAGCCGGTGCGGCCGTGACGCGAGATGTGCTCGATGAGGTTGGCGAGGGCGGGCGTCGGGACGCGGTCGCCGAGTTGCGGCAGGCGGCCCTGACCGAGATAGGTCCGCCAGACGTAGGGGCAGTCGTCACGCAAGCGGGGATACTGTTCGTAGAGTTGAAGCGCCGCGCGGCAGGCGTCGAGGAGCGATTGATCGACCGGAGCGCCGTCGCGCGCGAGGCGGATGGCACCGGCGAGCAGTTCGGGCAGGGGGCGGGTGCCCCAGCGGGCGTGGGCGTCGAGGCGGCCTGCGACAAGGCCGGGCACGGCGACGGCAAGGCAGGCGATCTGACTGGGCGGCGGGGCGGCGTCTGCGCGAGTTTGCCGCGCGCGGACGAACATGTCGGCGTCAGCGCGGGCGGGCGCAGTCTCGCGGAAGTCCTGCACGAAGACGGCGCCGTCGGCGGCGCGGCGATAGATGAGAAAGCCGCCGCCGCCTAGGCCGGTGCTCTGCGGGCGGGTGACGGCAAGGGCGAAGGAGACGGCGACGGCGGCGTCGATTGCGTTGCCGCCGCGGCGCAGGACGTCGGCGCCGATACGCGAGGCGGCGGCCGAGTCGGAGGCGACCATGGCGCGGCGGCCGACGGCGATCCAGTCGGGGTTGCCGGGGATGCACCCGGCCGGTGCGGCGGCGGCAATGATCACGGGGCAGATTGCACGGCGCAAGCGCATGTTATTGCAGTTCCTGTCGGCCGCAGCGCGTAGCCGGTGCGCAGCGGGTTCACTATATCACACGGAATCGTGAGTTGAAGCGGGCGGCGACCCACATGATGGCGGTGGTTGCCTTACGGCGCGCTTTCGTCGGCGACGTAGCCGAGCGACTTGAGCTTTTCGAGCAGCTTGGCGTCCATGTCGTACATACCGGTGACGAGGTCGGTGAAGGGGTCGCGGCGCATCAGTTCCTTCGTCAGCCGGTCGCGGACGACCGTTTCCTTGTGGTAGAGGTTGTCGAGTTCGCGCGGGTCGCGCTGCAGGTCGTAGAGCTCACCCTCTTCGGGACGGAGCTGATGATGAATCAGCTTCCACCGGTCGTCCATGATGCTATAGAACTTGTCGAGCTTCCGTCGCTGGGTACCGAGGTGGGTGTAGACCTGCATGTTGGTGGCATCGCAGTAGACATAGGTGGGGGTGATCTGGCCGCCCTTGCTGAGCAGCGGGCGAAGGTCGCGCCCTTCGAGATCGGCGGGCAGGTGGGCGGCGATGCCGGTCAGGCCGACGATGGTGGGCAGGATGTCGATTGTGCTGACGAGTTCGTCCACCTTGCGGCCGCGCGGGACGCCGGGCCCGCACAGAATGAGCGGCACGTGGACCTGCTCCTGATAGATGATGCCGTGCTGCCACCAGTTGTGATCGCCGAGCCCCTCGCCGTGGTCGCTGACGAGGACGATGAGCGTGCGGTCGCGCTGGGCGGTTTGTTCGAGGTACTCCAGCAGCCGCCCGATGTGCAGGTCCATGTAATAGATTTCGGCGTCGTAGATGGCGCGGAGCTTGGCCTCGTCGTCGGACAGGTCGGCGGGGCGGAAGAGGTCGCAGATCTCGAAGGGCGGGCGGAGCTTGGGATCGTGCGGGTCGAAGAGGTGAACCCAGCAGAAAAAGGGCGCACCGCCTGAACCGAGCCAGCGCAGGGCCGCGTCGACCGTTTCCTCCGCCGATCGCTGATTAATGACGCCGTCGCGGTCGAAGTTTTCGTCGAAGACCTCGAATCCCTGATTGAGGCCGAAGTCGGAGCTGGCGGGGACGGCGCTGACGAAGGCGGCGGTGCGCGCCCCAGCCGCACGGTAGAACTCTGAGATTGTGTTGTGTTCGTCCGGCAACACGGACTGCCGTTTGTCGAGGAGCAGACGGACGTTGTGCTGGTAGGGCAGCAGACCGGTGAAGATCGAGGCGTGCGCGGTATTGGTGACCGCGGCGGTGGACATGGCGCGGGTGAAGAGCGTGCCGTCGGCCGCGAGCCGGTCGATGTGGGTACTAGTTCGTTTCGGGTAGCCAAAGCAGCCGAGGTGATCGGCTCGGGTGGTATCGAGGGTGATGAGCAGTACGTTGGGCAGTGAGGCGGGATCCGCCGGGGCGCGCTCGAGCAGTGTCCGGCTCTCCGCGGTGTTGTGCTCGCCGGACGCCCGGTCACAGGCGGTTGCGCTGAGAAGGAGCGTCAATCCGAGCGCAACGGCAACGGCTGCGCGCGGGCTGAGCGGGCAGGCGGCGCCTCGTAGAACCGATCGATATTCCAAGCCAACCGTCCCCCGGATGAGGGTTTCCGCGACTCCTCGGCAGCGCCCGGCGGGGTGGGACCGGACGGCTCGGACCGGGCGGTCCGCGCCGATATCTGACTCACACCAATAGTCGGCGGTCGCGTGGCGAAATGCAAGCGCGAATCGGCGTCGGACCACGGATTTTTGGTTGAAGTACCGTGCGGCAATTGGTACATTGGCGGTCACTGGCTGGCTTATCGGGCCGGTCGCACATCGACATTGAACAGTTGCCATGTTCGCTTGAAATCGGCGCGGGCCGGGTGAGCGCCGCGAGACAGGTCGATAGCGGATCCGAGACGGCGAATCCTGTGCGGCCGCGCCAGCGCGCGAGTGGTGCAATTCATGTCTCGCCGGAAAAAACACAGTCAGGCTTCGGAGCGGCGGCCGCGCGCGGCGCCGGCCGCGCCGCGACCCAGGCGGCGATGGGGTGTGTTCGTGCCCCTTTGGCTGCTGTTCGTGCTGGCGCTGGGCGAGGGCGGTGCGCGCGTCGTGGCCTGGGCCATCAGCCGCAACGAGAGCGCTGTGCCTGCGCCGCAGGCGGGAGCGAATATTGTCTACTGTATCGGGGATTCGTTCACCTACGGCTTCGGCGTCGAACGGGACCAGTCGTACCCGGCGATGTTGCAGCGGCTATTCGATGCTTCGGGTGATTCGCGGCGCGTGCAGGTGTTGAACTGGGGCAACCCGGGGCTGAGCAGCAGCAACGCGATCTGGGCGGTAGCGCGAGCACTGGAGAAGGGGAACGTGGCGCTGATCGTCGTGCTGGCCGGCTGGAACGTGAACAACTCGGATTTCATCCGTCACGCTGAGCAGACGGACCGCTCGGTTCCGCTGGTCTCGCGGCTGGACGCGGTGTGCGGGCACTCGGCGCTGTATCGGCTGGCGCGGCAGGCGCTGACCGTGCGGGCGCGGACGGCCGTGCTGAGCGGGGTCGAGTTGGTGCCGCAGGCGCCGGAGGTGGACCTGTTCAACTTCCGCCAGTATCAGGAGATCGCGTACGAAAACCTGACGCGGATCGCGCGGATGTGCCGTGAGTTCGACGTGCCGCTGGTGCTGCTCAACTATCCGTATTGCGACCTGCCGCCGAACCCGTACTCGAAAAACGAATACTATCACGTGCTGATGGGGCGGACGCCGCTGACGGACGAGGATTACATCATCTTCGACCGCAGGCAGGACGAGATCGGCATTCACTCGGTGGTGCGGCGCGTGGGGCAGGAGCAGCGTGTGCCGGTGATCGATCTGCACGAGACGTTCCTGCGCAGCGGGCGGAGCGATCTGTTCCAGCAGGATTATCACCATCCGACGGCAGACGGCTACGCGCTGATGGCGCAGGCGATCTTTGACGTGGTGGGCCCGGACCTGCACACGGCGCCGGTGCGGCTGGCGTCGCTGATGGAGGCGAGCAACTGATCCGAGCGCGGGTCAGGGTTTCGCAGCGTCGATCGGGGGTGTCGGCGGCGCGAGCCGTGCGACAATCAGCGATACAATCCAGCCGATGACGAATCCGGCGGTCATGTTCAGCAGCACACAGGCGGTACCGGTGAGGAGCATCACGGCGAGCGCGGCCGGTCGGCGCTGATCGCGGCAGACCTTGGCCAGCTCGATCCCGCCGAAGAGCAGCAGCACGCCGAGCACCGACTGCGGATAGGCCTGAAGCCAGCCGAGCAGCGAGGAGCCGAGCAGCAGCGCGAGCGCCATTTTGGCGGCGCCGAGCAGCACGACGCTGCCGCCGGTGCGCGCACCGAAGCGGTACTGCGCCGCCAGGCCGCCCGTACCGTGGCACATCGGCATCGCACCGAGCGGGCAGCAGAGCAGGTTCATCAGCGCGACGGAGACGGCAACGCGCCGCGGGCGGGCCGGTGTCTGCGGGAAGAGATCGACCGAGAGCGCGCAGACGGCGATGACGGAATTGAGCAGCGTGAGTGGAAGCTGCGGGACGGCGGCGCGGTGCAGCGCGATCCACCAGTCCTGCGCGCGGCGGAGGTCGGGCAGCGTCCAGGCGGGGCCGAAGCGGGTCTGTTCGAGCAGCGCGGGATTGGTGATGAGGAGCCCGACGAGCCCGAGAAGAAAGACGACCAGCGCGCCGGGAAAGCGCCGCGACGATTGCAGCGCCAGCACAAGCACGGCGCAGCCGAGGGCAGGCGCAATTCCGTCCCAGGTGAACCAGCGACCCGTTCCCGTGATCATGCCCGCCGCGGAGAAAATCAGCTTGAGGCCGAGCGCGAGCTGCAGCCCGCGGACAACCGCACGCGGGATGGCACGGTCGAACCGCTCGATCAGCCCGGTGAGTGCGAGGATCAGCAGTGCCGCGCTGCAGAGGATGCCGGCGGCGAGGATCTGCGGCTCGCTCAGGCCGCCGCCCGCGCCCTCGGCGATGGCGACGGCGGCGATGGCTTTCATCGGCTGAACGGGCATGGGGATGCGGAAGATGAACCCGGTGACAACGTTCATCAGTCCGGCGAAGAAGAGCGCCGGCGCGAACTGCAGACCACAGCGATTGACCATGCCGACGAGCAGCGGGATGAAGACGCCGAGGTCGCCCAGGGAGCCGGCGGCTTCGTGACGATCAAAGCGCAGCGCCGCCCGGTCGGTCGGCGCGGCGGGCGAGTGAGCAGGATTGGACATACCGGGCTCCGGCGCGGGATGGTATCGGTGCGGAGCGAGGGTCTCAATTCTCGCTTGGACAGAGAACGAGCAAGGAGCAGCGAATGGTAATTGCCGTCACGGGCGCGACGGGCTTCCTCGGGCGATACATCGTCAACCACCTGCTGGAGCGCGGGCACTCGGTCCGCTGCTGGTATCGGGCGGGGAGCGATCAGGGCGGCTTTGCGGACGCCGGCGCGCGGCTGGAGTGGATTGAGGGGCGGCTCGGTCGGGCGGAGGACGCGAGCGCGCTGGTGCGTGGAGCGGAGGGAGTGGTGCACAGCGCGTTGCACCATCCGGGCGGGGGCTTTCGCGGCGGCGAGGGCGATCTGGTCGAGTTTGTCGAGACCAACGTCGTCGGTACGATCCGGCTGATCGAAGCGGCGCGGCGGGCCGGCACCGGGCGGTTCATTTTCGTTGCGACATGCGCCGTCCACGAAGTGATCCTCGACGACCGGCCGCTGGACGAGGCGCATCCGCTCTGGCCGACGAGCCACTATGGCGCACACAAGGCGGCGATCGAGAAGTTTGTACACAGCTACGGGCTCGGGCATGGTTACCCGATCTGTTCGCTGCGCCCGACGGGAATCTACGGCGCTGCGCGGCCGATCGAACGCAGCCGCTGGTATCGGCTGGTGCACGACGTGGCAGCGGGAAAGCCCATTTCCTCGGCGCGCGGCGGCAAGGAGGTGCACGCGGCGGACGTGGCCCGGGCCGTCGAAATCCTGCTGCGCGCCGAGGGGATCGCGGGGCAGGCGTACAACTGCTACGACTGTTACATCGCCGAACAGGACGTGGCGCGGGTCGCGCAGCGCATCACGGGCAGCGCGAGTGCAATTGCGGATCTGAACCGCGGGCCGAAGCACCAGATTTCGACGGAGAAGCTGCGGTCGCTGGGCATGACGTTCGGCGGGCAGGCGCGGCTCGAACAAACGGTGCGGGAATTGCTGGCACGGTAACGGCAAATCACCTGTCGGAATCACCCCGAACAGCGGGGCATTCGTCCCCGCAAGGAGCAACGCATGGGCATGCTGAAAGAATTCCGTGAGTTCGCCATCAAGGGCAACGTCGTGGACATGGCAGTAGGGATCATCATTGGCGCGGCGTTCGGCAAGATCGTCAGTTCGCTCGTGGACGACGTGCTGATGCCGCCGCTGGGGCTGGTGCTGGGGAAGATGGACTTTGGGCAGCTTGCGGTGACGTTGCGTGCGGCCGAGGGGGACGCCCCGGCCGTGATGCTGCGCTACGGCGCGTTCGTCAACACGGCGATCAACTTTGTCATCGTCGCCTTCGCGCTGTTCATTCTCATCAAGGGGATCAATACGCTGCGCCGCAGGGAGGAGGCGGCCCCGCCGTTGCCCGCGCCGCCGAGCAAGCAGGAAGTGCTGCTGGGCGAGATTCGAGATTTGCTCAAGGCGCGCTGAGCCGGCGCAAGGCATCACGCAATCGCGCGGCCGACAAGTTCAGCGACGGCGCCGGCATCGTTGGGCAGCGCCGCGGTGAGGACCTCCGGCCCGCCGGCCGCAGCGTCGCGCACGACGACCGTCTCCTCGATGCGAATACCACCGAAGTGCTCGGCCAGCAGCCGGTCGATGAGCGGGCGGTTGACGTCGTCGCGGAACTTGCCGACCAACTCGGTGCGGCGCCAGATGCCGGGGACGAAGTACACACCCGGCTCAATGGTGACGGCCATGCCGGGGTCGAGGTCGCGATCGAGCCGCAGGAACTTGCTGCCGAACTCGGTGCGGCGGGTGCGGCCGGGGGCGTAGCCCGCCAGATCGCCGAAGTCCTCCATGTCGTGCACGTCGAGCCCGATGAGGTGGCCGACGCCGTGGCAGAAGAAGAGCGTGTGCGCGCCGCGCGCGGCCAGCTCAGCCGGGTCGCCACGCAACAGTTCGGCCTCGACGAGTCCCTCGCAGATTTTCTGCGCGGCCAGGTCGTGGACATCGCGGTAGCGCCGACCGGTGGCGCACGCGGCGATCGCCGCACGCTGCGCGCGGAGCACCGTTTCGTAGAGTTGTTTCTGCATCGTCGTCCAGCGGTCAGAGACCGGCACCGTGCGCGTCACATCGGAGGCGTAGCCAGTCAGCTCCTCGGCGCCGGCATCGATCAGCAGCAGCGTGCCCTCGCGCAGCGTGTTGCCGTAGCCGGTGGCGTGCAGCACCTCGCCGTGGATGGAGACGATCGGCGTGAACGACGGACGCGATTCGTGCGCGACGAGTACGGCGTCGAGGGCGGCGGCGATATCGGCTTCGCGGCGGCCCGGCCGAACAGCGGCCAGCGCAACGCGGTGCGCGGCGACGGTGATTTCCGCGGCGCGGCGCATCGCCGCGAGTTCGTGCTCGTCCTTGCGCAGGCGAAGGTCAATGATCGGCTGCAACTCATCGGGCGTCGCGGGCGAGAGGCCGAGGCCCGCAACCCAGTTCTGAGAACGGACGCAGAGGGGGCAGATGTAACCGGCCGGTCGCCCGCCAAGCGCCGAGACGACATTCGACGGGTCGATCACGTGCGCGAGGCTGACGCCCGCAGCATAAGAGAGGTTGTCGCGCGGCTCCGCTTCGCCCATCCAGACGTCGTCGTCGGGGCCGGGTTCGGGGACGAAAAGCGTTGAACCGCGATCGCCGTCGCTCTGCGGCTCGATCAGCCAGGCGGAGCCCTCGATGGGCGGGCCGCCGAGGTAGAGGTAGGTGCTGCCGGCGCGGTAGGGATAGGTGTTGGCGGCGTAGTTGTGGGCGCGGGCGTAGCCGGCGACAACGAGCAGCGGTCGCTGGAGCCGCGCGGCCAGCGCGGCGCGGCGGCGGCGGAAGACATCGGCTGGGGCGGACAGCTTCATCGGTTTGTTCCTTTCCGCGGCGGGGAAGTTTTCGGCCGCGCGCTTGATTCAGCGTGGCCAGTATACCAGTGCCGCGGCCGAATCCCGACGCACTGTCGCCGGCCAGAGCGGACGGATTATCTGTCACTAATCATAGAAATTGCGTCAAATATGGTAGTCGTGCGCCAACTTGGCCCTATCGTCCAATAAAACACAAGAATGGCGCCACCGGCCCACCAAAACGCTTCGGGCACGTCGGTTGCGGCTTGCGCCATTCAGGAGGCACGGTTTAGGTGTACCTGGCCGAGGTTGTTCAGGAGACAGATTGATGTATCTGACGGTGATGCGGTCGGCCGCGTTGGCGTTGTTGGCAAGCCTCGGTTTTGCGGCCGTTGAGGTTGAGGCGCAGACGCGGATCGAACTGCTCAACGTTTCGTATGACCCGACGCGGGAGTTCTACGTCGAGTTCAACAAGGCATTTGCGGAGCATTGGCAGAAGGAGACCGGGCAGCGAGTGGTCGTACGGCAGTCGCACGGCGGCGCGGGGAAGCAGGCGCGGGCCGTAATCGACGGGTTGGAGGCGGACGTGGTGACACTGGCGCTGGCGTATGACATCGACGCCATTGCCGCACGATCGGAGCTGCTCCCGACGGACTGGCAGGCGAAGCGGCCACACAACAGTTGTCCGTACACGTCGACGATCGTGTTTCTCGTGCGCAGCGGGAACCCCAAGGGGATCCGCGACTGGGATGATCTGCTCAAGCCTGGCGTGGAGATCATCACGCCGAACCCGAAGACGTCGGGCGGGGCGCGATGGGACTATCTGGCGGCGTGGGGGTACGTGCTGGATCGCGAGCTGGGGAACCTCGGCAAAGTGGGGCGGCCGGAAAATGCGGCGGAAGTCGCGGCGGCCGAGGAGAAGGCGCGGGAATTTGTCTCGGCGCTGTTCAGGAAAGTGCCGGTGCTGGACTCGGGGGCGCGGGGGTCAACGACGACATTCGTGCAGCGCGGCATCGGGGATGTGTTCATCTCGTGGGAGAACGAGGCGCTGCTGGCGCTGAAGGAGTTCGGCGCCGGCGAGTTCGAGTTGGTGGTGCCGGCAGTGAGCATCCGTGCGGAGCCGCCGGTGGCGGTGGTGGAGAAAAACGCGGAGAAACATGGGACACGCGCGGCGGCGGAAGCGTACCTGGCGTACCTGTATTCGCCGGTGGGGCAGCGGCTGGCGGCGAAGCATTTCTATCGGCCAGTGGAGCCGCAGTATGCGGAGCCGGTCGATCTAGCCCGCTTTGCCGAGGTTCGCTTGTTTGGGATCGACGAGGTGTTCGGCGGGTGGGCCGCGGCGCAGCAGCGGCATTTCGATGATGGGGGCGTGTTCGATCAGATCTATCAGCCGAAATGAGAACGCGCATGTTCTGCTCAGCATGCGGAGGATATACCCGAACGGGGGATTGGTCAGCGGATGGTCTTCAAACGGCATAGCGTGCTGCCGGGATTCGGACTGACGCTCGGCTACACGGTGTTGTACCTGAGCGTAATCGTGCTGATTCCGCTGGCGGCACTAGTGTGGAAGGCGACGTCGATGACGTGGCCCGCGTTCTGCGGAGCGGTGAGCAACGCCCGCGTCGTGGCGTCATACAGGCTGACGTTCGGAGCGGCGCTGGCGGCGGCACTCGTCAACGTCGTCTTCGGCTTCGTCGTGGCGTGGGTGCTGGTGCGGTATCGGTTCGCGGGGCGGCGAGTGGTGG
The DNA here is from genome assembly GCA_964571825.1 of uncultured Planctomycetales bacterium. Classification (GTDB taxonomy): domain Bacteria; phylum Planctomycetota; class Phycisphaerae; order UBA1845; genus CAZNDQ01. The sequence goes on from CAZNDQ010000063.1 coordinate 10,947, forward strand.
ATGCGCTGGTCGATCTGCCGTTTGCGTTGCCCACGGCCGTGTCGGGGATCGCGCTGACTGCAATCTACGCAAGAAACGGCTGGATCGGTCAATGGCTCGAGCCGCTGGGCGTGAAGGCGGCGTTCAGCCCGTTGGGCGTGATGATCGCGCTGACCTTCATCGGCCTGCCGTTCGTCGTGCGGACGGTGCAGCCGGCGTTGGAGGACCTCGAGTCGGAGGCGGAGGAGGCGGCCGCGAGCCTGGGGGCAAACCGCGTGCAGACATTCCGGCGGGTGATCGTGCCGGCAGTGCTGCCGGCGGTGCTGACCGGTTTCGCGCTGGCCTTCGCGCGGGCACTGGGGGAATACGGGTCAGTGGTCTTCATCTCCGGCAACATGCCGCTGCGGACGGAGATCACCCCGCTGCTGATCATCACCAAGCTGGAGCAATATGACTATGCGGGGGCGACGGCGATCGGCGTCGTGATGCTAGCGGCGTCGTTTGTGATTCTGCTGAGCATCAACGCGGTGCAGTGGTGGGCGGGGGCGCGGGCGCGAGGGGGAGCGTGACGATGAGTGCCGGGGCGGCGATTGCGATGCCGGTGGCCGACGTACGCGGCTCAGCGCGCGCGGCCGGTGAACCGGCCTGGGTGCGGCGGCTGCTGATCGCAGTGTCGCTGGGGTTTCTCTCGCTGTTTTTGCTGCTGCCGCTGACGGCGGTGTTTGCCGAGGCGCTGCGCGGCGGCGTGGGGGCGTATGTGGCGAGTCTGCGGGAGCCGGATGCGCTCGCGGCCGTGCGGCTGACGCTCCTGGTGGCGGCGATCGCCGTGCCGCTCAACCTCGTCTTCGGCGTGGCAGCGGCGTGGGCGACGGCGAAATTCGATTTCGTCGGCAAGAGCGTGCTGATCACGTTGATCGATCTGCCGTTTGCGGTGTCGCCGGTGATCAGCGGGTTGATCTACGTGCTGCTGTTCGGCTTGCAGGGGCTGCTCGGGCCGTGGCTGGCGGAGCACGACATCAAGCTCATCTTCGCGGTGCCGGGGATCGTGCTGGCAACGATGTTCGTGACGTTTCCGTTCGTGGCGCGCGAACTCATCCCGCTGATGCAGGAGCAGGGAAGCGAAGAGGAGCAGGCGGCATTGTCGCTGGGGGCGAGCGGCTGGCAGGTGTTCTGGCGGGTGACGCTGCCGAACATCAAATGGGCGCTGCTCTACGGGGTGATTCTCTGCAACGCGCGGGCGATGGGGGAATTCGGGGCAGTGTCGGTGGTGTCGGGGCACATCCGCGGGCAGACGAACACGCTGCCCCTGCACGTGGAGATTTTATACAACGAATATAACTTTGTCGCGGCGTTTGCGGTGGCGTCGGTGTTGGCACTGTTGGCACTGGTGACGCTGGTGGCCAAGCAGCTCGTGGGACTGCGCCTGCGGCGCAGCGAGAGAGACTCTGTGCCTGGCGAGGCGCCGCTGCGCAGGGGAGGGTGCGTGTGATGCGAATTCAACTGCGCAAGATCAGCAAGACGTTCGGGGTGTTCGCAGCGCTGCGGGACGTCGATCTGACGATCGAGCATGGCGAGCTGGTGGCGCTGCTGGGGCCGAGCGGGTCGGGCAAGACGACGCTGCTGCGGATCATCGCGGGACTGGAGGCGCCGGACGCAGCAGCGGGGAGCACGTTGTTGTTCGCCGATGAGGATGTGTCGCGGCGGCCGGTGCGGCAGCGGCGCGTCGGGTTCGTCTTTCAGCATTATGCGTTGTTCCGGCACATGACGGTGATGGAGAACGTGGCGTT
>CAZNDQ010000064.1:0-12705 GCA_964571825.1 uncultured Planctomycetales bacterium
GCCGCTGAGGCCCTCTGCCGCGAGGTCCTCTCCCTCCGCGGCCTCACACTCCGCCGCCTCTTCCTGCCCTTCTGCAACGCCGATCTCCCCGGCGCCGCCCGCTGCGTCGAGCAGCTCACCGCCCTCCGCGCCCTCCTCCAGCGCCTCGAGCGCCGCGCCCGCCTCCCCGAATGCGTCCACGTCGCCAACTCCTCCGCCGCCCTCCGCGGCATCGGCCCCGACTTCGACATCGTCCGCGTCGGCCTCGCCCTCTACGGCTACCGCCCCGACCCCGGCATCGAACTCCCCGACGGCGTCCGCCCCATCCTCCGCCTCGCCTCGCACCTCCTCCTCGTCAAGGAGCTGCCCCCGCATCACCCCATCGGCTACGGCGCCACCTTCGTCACCGACCGCTCGATGCGCGTCGGCGTCGTCCCCGTCGGCTATGCCGACGGCTACCTCCGCTGCCTCTCCAACCGCGCCGTCATGACCGTCCTCGGCCGGCCCGCCCCCGTCCTCGGCCGCGTCAGCATGGACCTCACCACCATCGACCTCTCCGCCATCCCCGAGGCGCAGACCGGAACCCCCGTCATCGTCCTCGATGAGCGCCCCGACCAGCCCAACTCCGTGGAATCGATCGCCCGCCTGGCTGGGACGATCCCCTATGAAGTGACCTGCCTGCTCGGCAACCGCGTCCACCGCGCGGCCGTCGACGCCTTCGAACCCGAATGGCCCACCGACACCGACACCGATGCGACTCCCGTTTCCCCGGCCGCGACCGCTGCGACCACGACCGCCGCCTCACCCCTTCAGTCCCCCCGCCTCCGCCTCGTCGTCCCCGCCCCCGAAACCGTGCGCTGATCCGCCAGGAAGCGCGATCGGCATTGCGCAAAACCCGCAGGCAATTCGCCGGAAGGTTTGCCTCAAAATCAGTTGGGCCGCGACCTATCTCGGAAGCCACGCGAATATTTGAAGAAGAAGCTCGATTAGTGGCCCAAGCACAAGCAACACGCCATAGGCCAAACCAAGAAAGCGTCGGGCCTTGCGCCAAAAGCGATTGCCGCGCCTCGCCCGATCGGGGCCCGGCCCGCGCGGCGGCCGCCGAGACTCGCGCCCGCGCCGCTTTTGCAATTGCCGCCTTCTTCGTGCCCCTCTGCGCCCCATTTGTTGCTCCGAGCAATCAGCCAATATGGTAACATAAGGCCGAATGAATGTCAAATCGTATCGAATTCGGAACAAATCGCTGTTTTTTGGTGAAAAAACGCAGACAAACGGCTTGGCCAATTGACGCGCCAATTTCGGCCCAATATACTCAGCGAGAAGCCGACTTCGGCAAGGGAGTCTTTCGATGGTCTGGTGGAATGACAAAAGGTCCGGAAAAGCGGGAGCGTTGCTCGGAGAACTCGCCCTTCGAGATGTGGCGCGCGTTCGTGGCTTGAAATACCTTGGTAAGCGAGGAACAGTCTTTGAGTTCGATGCCTGCAGAATCGTGGGTCGGGTTTGCGCTTCGAATCGATATCTAAACGCCAATACGCTTCATTGGGCGAATGTCTCGGCTGACCAGCACCGTGCGCTGACACGATCGATGGCGAGGGGGCGAAGCCTCCACTATCTGTTTGTCACCGGCAAGAATGGTGAACGCTGGTTGGACTATTGGTTGGTGCCTGGAGACGTCGTCCATATTGCCATCAATCACCGGCAGCAACGTGGCGGACAACTCGATAGGGAATCGAAGGCACTTCACATCACGTCACGGATGGGGCAGCACTGGTTGGGCGACCGCGCCATCGACGATCGCCATACGCGCCTCGAACTGACTGAGGAGCAGTTCAGTGCACTGGAACTCGCGTTTCTCGAAGGCGGCGATCATCAGGTCCGTACCATCGTACCGACCGGAGTGAGAGGGAGCGAGTACCTCGGGACGGATTTCCCACGCACGATCGGGATCACCGGGCAGCGGGGAAGCCCGGCGAATCTCGCTAGGCGATACGAGATTCCACTGAGCAACAACCGTGAGGCGGTCTTGTTTGTGCCGCCGCTGATCGCGCCGGAGGATGTTGAGCGCATGAAGGGCTGGCTCGGCTTGATGCACGGCATTTTGACGAACTCGCCGAGCTAGCTCGCGCTCGCTGACCCCTATCTGTCCCGCGTTCATGCGCAGTTGTTGGTTCGGCTATCGCTCCCTACCATCACAGCATGATTCTCGACAAGCTCCGGACTCTGATTAGGAGAAAGCCCTTCGAGCCCTTCCGCATCCTCGTCAGCGGCGGCGCCGCCTACGAAATCCGCGATCCGCAGTCCATCGCCCTGATGAAGAGCCGCCTCTTCATCGCCTTCCCCGATTCCGACCGCTGGACCTTCGTCCCCTTCCTCCACATTAGTTCCATCGAGTCCAGCGGCAACGGTCACGGACCCTCCGGCGCCCGCCGCCCCCGCCCCAAACGCCGCTGAATATGCACACCGTCACGTCGTCCATTCTCCATCGACCCGGCACACCTTCTCCGGCAAGCCCAATTTGGGTTAATCCCAATTCCGGCTGAGAATCCGCGCCATCAGGTATCAACGGGATGCGCGCTTGGCTCGCAAGTCGATCTTCACCCGCCGGTATGCGGTGCTCACGGCCTCGTTGATCGAGGCGCGACGCGCCGCCGGCCTCACGCAGGCACAACTCGCGGTCAGGCTCGCGCGTCCCCAGTCCTTCGTCTCCAAATACGAACGAGGCGAACGCCGTCTGGACGTGATCGAGTTCTTGGAGATCGCCGATGCCCTCGGGGTCGCGCCGGAAAAGATCCTCAGGAAGCTCCGCTGACCGACCCCGCGCTCCCCGCACCGGCAGCGCCGCACCGCGCACAATCCTCGAGCGCTGGGGAATCACGGCCGAAGAACTTACGCGACTCGTCGACGAGAATCCCAGCCTTCGCGGCATCATGCTCGGCTACGTCGCCGAACACCACCTGACCCGGCTTCTCGCCGCGAGTGACCAGGTCTCACAATCGCTCAAGTACGACGACCACGACCGCACGCAAAAGGGCGACCGCGTCGTGACCTACAAGGGGCGGCGGTTCATCATTGAGTCCAAATCGCTTCAGACGAAGATGGTGCGGGACCTGGGCGAGGGGAAATGGACCGGCAAAGCACAAGTCGACGGCAGCGACCGTCGCACGGTGGTCTTTCCTGACGGCACGAATCTGGAAACGACACTCCTCTTGCGCGGCGGCTTCGACGTGCTCGCCGTCAACTGCTTCGCTTTCGGCGGAACGTGGCGCTGGGCGTTCTGCAAGAACAGCGATCTGCCGCTCTCGGCCCACAAGAAGTACACCGACGCCCAGCGCGCCCAACTGCTGGCCTCGCTCGTCAATGTCGGCTGGCCCCCCACTCCCCCCTTCACCGACAACATCTTCAAGGTGCTGGATGAGCTGGTCGCCGAGCGGGCCGGTACTTCCGCTTCTTCGTCTTCACGAAAACGAGGAAGTAGGAGTGGTTCTTCCGGGCGTGCTCCTGCTTCTTGAGCTTCGCCACCACCGGCCGGTTTGTTCGTACCACAACGAACAGATCCTTGCAGTAGAACCCGAGCCGCTCATATTCGTTGATGATCTCCACGTGCGTCAGCCACTGCCGGTTCGCCGAGACCTCGTCCTGACACTTGACGATCAACACGCCCTCATCCCGCAGCACGCGTTGCGCCTCCGCCCCCGCCTTGAAGTAAAGGTCGGTCACGGCCGCGTGCCACTTTGGCCCCGCGTCGTTCGTCGCCTTGCCATTCGAGTAGTTCGCCCGAAACGCGGCGTGACTCCCGCCGCCGGCCATGTGCTCCTCCGACTTGCGAAAGAGCCCTTCCATATAGGGAGGATCAAGCACGACGCAATCAATGGAGTGATCGGCGTACGGCAGTTCGCGACAGTCCACGCCTGTCTGAAGGTCCGTCGCCTTGACCTCATACCGCCCGCGTGGCACGTTCGCCCAGAACACGCCCTTGCCCCACGTCACGTCCGCCACGGTCGACCCGCGCGGCACGTGCAGCGCAAGCACCTGCGGGAACACGTCCGCGTTGCCCGCGACATGCGCGCTCATTACGACGTTCGACGTGGTCACGCCGCCCGCGACGCGCCGCCGCTTGCCGTTTACGTCGATTTCCTCGAAGAGCAGCCCGTCCCGCGCCATGCGGTCACCATATCCCAATACGGGTTTCCCGTCCAATTCTCGGCTACACGCAGCACCGCGGGATCGGCTCCCCATGCGCCGCCACGCTCTCCAGATACGCCTCCATCGCCTCGCGCATGTTTGCGATCGCCTCGTCCAGTGTCTCCCCCTGCGAAAGGCAGCCCTTCAGCGCCGGACAGCTCGCATGGAAACCGCCGTCCGCTTCCCGATCGAAAATCACCGTATACCGATACGTGCTCATGAATCTGCTCCCGATCACCTGGCCGCCCCGATCCCCCGGCGACACCCCGCGATCATTCTACACTCCTCACCGCCCCGCCGCCTCGCATTCCACCTCACCGCCCGCATTCACCGCCGCGCAAAAACGCGCCGGCTCATCCACCCGCACCCACGTCTCCCGCACCCGCCTCCGCATCCCGAACAACCCAATCACCTCCACCTCCCGCCCCAGCCGCAGCCGCACGTTCGGCTCCCCCATCACCACCGCCACCAGCTCGCTCTTCTCGCGCCCTTTTGCCCGCGCGTCCCGCTTCGCCCCGCGCCCCGCCACTTCCTCCGCCGCCTCGATCCATCCCAGCGGCACCTCCGCCTCCCACCGCAACCCCACGCGCACACTCAGCCGCCCCGCCGCCACCCGCATCGGCCGCGCCACGATCGCCCGGTAATCCCCCACCAACCATACCAGCGCATACACCGTCAGCCCCGTCAGCACCCACGCGGCCGCCGCGCTCCACAGCCCCACCACCACGTGCATCACCACCGCCTCGAACCCGATCACCACCCCCAGCCCCGCCAGCAGCGTCCCGTACCCCGACGTGCGATGCACCGAGAACTCCCCCGGCCCCTCCGCCGCGCGCTTCCCGCCCCGTAGCGCGTAATACATCACCGCCACCTCCGTCGCGAGGATGTCCGCCGCCACCCGGATCGGCAGCGCCCCCCGCGCGGCCGCCCGCAGCCGCGTCGCAAAGTCCCCCTCGCCCCGCGGCCCCTCCCTCCATGCCCGCCGCGCCAGCACCACCAGATACCCGACCACCAGCAACTCCGCCGGAATCGCCGCCAGCCGCATCACGCCCAGCAGCCCCTGATGCTCCGCCGGAATCGTCAGCGCCGCCGCCGCAAACCCCGCCACCACCACCGGCACCACCGCCAACCATCGCACCCGCCGCGCACGAACAAGCAGGAAGTACACCAGCCCCGGCACCACCACCGTCAGGTCCAGCGTCAGCGCGCTCGCCACCACCCGCTGCTCCGTCTCGCCCTCCACTCCCGGCAGCACATACCGCGACAGCGCACTCGCCCCCACCAACACCGCCGCCGGCACTCCATACCGCATCGCACCGCTCATCATCGCACCGCTCCGCTCATCGAATCGCCCGGCTCCCGGCCGCCCGGCCAACACCCGATTTTATCAACCCCTCGCCCGGCCGCATCGATGCCCCCAACGCGTACCGCACAACGCGGATGCAATGCCCGCCATCCCGCCGGCTTCTTTCACCGACCTCGTCGACGCTCATTGGTCGCGACGATATCACGTTCGTCCCGCCACGCCGCATGGAACTTGCCGACAATACTTAATAATTCACCCTGCTCCGCGCAGGCCGCCGCCAGTTCGTTGTCACAACGGCCTGCCTTCACGACGCACCGCCGCGCTCACACCAAAACCGGCGCGAACCGGCGACCTGCCAGGGTGGTCCGCCATCCTACCTGCTCCGCCCCGTTTTCGCCACACATTCCCGCGGCCGATGCGCGCGCCGCGTTCTCGGCAAATCGAATTGTTTGTCTTTCTTCCGGTACACCGGCACAACCACTTCGTCACTTCCTCTGTCTCTTGTTCGCTACAAATCACTAGCCACTAGCCACTTCCCGGGCGCGCCCAAAGCGCGCCCAGACCCGGCCTAATGCGCACCCAAAAAATTCCGTTTTTTTTCTTTCAACTACTTCTGAAAGAAAAACTTCAAATTTCCGCCGCCGCAAGGCGCCTCGCTAACCGCTTGTCCGGACGAAGGTTGCACACGAAGCGCATCAACCCCGAGCGCAAAAACCGCGCCGCGCCCGAAAAAAATACACTTTCGACCACCGCGCAATACAAGGACTTATGAACGATTTTCGAACGTAAAACTAGGCCTTACGAGAATTTTCGCCCCGACGCGAACCACCGACTTACGAACTCCGCTTCTGACCTCTGACCGCTATTCCGCGCCAAAAGCCACTGGCCACTCGCCCCGATGCCCGGTATGATGCCCCCGCCGCGGCCTGCCCGGCACGTCCATAACCTGCCATCCCTCCGGAGTTTAACGATGCGGACCCCCTTCGTCGCCGGCAACTGGAAGATGAACCTCACGCTCGCCGAGGCCCGCGAACTCGTCGCCGCCCTCCGCCAGGGCCTCCCCTCCCCTCTCAATGTCCAAGTCGCTGTCTGCCCGCCATTTACATTACTGTTTCCCATGGCCAAGGCGCTCGACGGCCTCCCCATCCTCCTCGGTGCCCAGAATCTCTATCCCCAGCAACGAGGGGCGTTTACCGGCGAGATCTCCCCCGCCCACCTCCGCGACACCGCCTGTTCGATTGTCATCCTCGGCCACAGCGAACGCCGCCATATCCTCCACGAAAGCGGCGATTTTATCGGACAAAAAATCGTCGCCGCCACCGCCGCCGGCCTCCACGTCATCTACTGCCTCGGCGAGACCCTCGCGCAACGCGAGTCCGGACAAACGTTTACAGTCATCGACGACCAGCTCGCCCACGGCCTCGACCCCCTCCACGACGCCGACCCGGCAAAACTGACCATCGCCTACGAACCCGTCTGGGCCATCGGCACCGGCCGCAACGCCTCCCCCGAACAGGCCCAGCAGGTCCATGCGCACATTCGCAAGCGCCTCGCCGCGCGATATAATGCCCAATTCGCCGCCGCCATCCGCATTCAGTACGGCGGCAGCGTCAACGCCGGCAACGCGACGTCGCTGCTGGCGCAACCGGACGTTGATGGCGCGCTGGTCGGCGGCGCGAGTTTGAAGGCGGACGAGTTTCTTGCGATCATCCGCGCCGCGCAGGCGGCGCCGCACAAAGAATGATTATCATTTCGCGCGGGACGGACTGTGAATAATCATTGCTTTGTCCGGCAATGAGCGGTGCGAAATGTACCACGAACCGGAAAGGCTGGTCGGCAACATGATGCTGGCTTCGATGACGGTGTTTCAGATCTTGCTTTCATTGTTTTACATTCTGACCTGCCTGCTGCTGATCGGCGTCATTCTGCTGCAGAAGGGCCGCGGCGGCGGTCTGGCGGCGGCGTTCGGCGGAGGCGGCGCGACGAGCGCGTTCGGCGCAAAGACGGGGGACTTTTTTACCTGGGTGACGGTAGGGCTGGCCGTGGTCTGCCTGCTCACGGCGGTGGTGAGCAACTACGCCTTCCGGCCGTCCGACCCGACGGCCGCGGCCGCGCCGACGGCGCAGCCCGCGCCGGGCGGAAGCGTTCCGGTGTCGGCGCCCCAGGCGCCGGGCGAGGAGAATGCGCCGGCCGGACAGGCCGATCTACCGGCGCCGACAGTTGAATCGACCGCCGCCGAGACCGGCGCGGACTCGGACTTCTCGAACGACGATACGCCCTGATGATTCTGTCGATGACCGGCTATGGCGAGGCCCACGACGAGCGTGACGGGCTGAGCCATGCGCTGGAAATCCGCAGCCTGAATAATCGTTATTTCAAGGCGTCGATCAAGCTGCCCGAGCACCTGCAGTTTCTCGAAGCCGAGGTTGAGCGGTTGCTGCGCTCGAAGCTGACGCGGGGCAGCATCAACTACCTGTTGCGGGTGCGGCAGAACAACCCCGACGCGGCGTACGAGATCAACTCGGCGGCCGTGCGGGCGTATCTGGACACACTGCGCGGACTGATCCAGGAGGGCGAGCGGATCACCATCGACCTGGCGACGCTGCTGACGCTGCCGGGTGTGTGCCAGCCGCCGGAGTTGGACGAGGCGGCGCGCGAGCGCGAGTGGGCGACGGTGCGAACGCTGACGCTGCGGGCGCTCGACAGCCTGATGGACATGCGATGCGAGGAGGGCGCCGGGTTGCGGGCGGACCTGCTCAGCCATTGCACGGCGATCCGCGAGCGGATGGAGCGGATCGCGCAGCGGGTGCCGCTGGTGGTGGAAGAATACAAGCGGCGGCTGGCGGCGCGGGTGAACACGCTGCTTTCGGACGCGGAGGTCGAGCTGGAGGAGGACATTCTGGCGCGCGAGGTGGCGATCTACGCCGACCGCTGCGACATCTCGGAGGAGCTGCAGCGGCTGGCGAGCCACATCGAGCAGTTCGCGCGGCTGTGCGACGTGCGCGAGAGCACGGGTCGGCGGCTCGACTTCATCGCGCAGGAGATGCTGCGCGAGAGCAACACGATCGGCAGCAAGTCCAACGACGCGGAGATCGCACGGGACGTGGTGGAGATCAAGAGTCTGGTCGACCGCATCAAGGAGCAGGTGCAGAACGTCGAGTGACGAGGGACGGAGTTGGCGGGGAAACACGGACGGTTGATTGTCATCAGCGGGCCGAGCGGAGCGGGCAAGACGACGATCTGTAACGAACTGCTCCGCCGGCTGCCGGGCGCACAGTGGAGCGTGTCGGCGACGACGCGGCGCATCCGGGCAACGGAGCAGGATGGCCAGAACTATCACTTTATCACGCGTGAGGAATTCGAGCGGCGGCGCGAGCGCGGCGAGTTTCTCGAGACGGCCGAGTACCTAGGAAACTGGTACGGCACGCCGAAGAAGCCGGTGGAGGAGGCAACGGCCGCGGGGCATCACGTGGTGATGGAGATCGACGTGCAGGGAGGCGCGCAGGTGGCGCGGGCGCGGCCGGATTCAATCCGCGTGTTCGTGCTGCCGCCGACGATGGAGTCGCTGCGGGCGCGGCTGGAGGGGCGACAGACGGAGTCGCAGCAGCAGCAGGCGCGGCGGCTGGCGGAGGCGGATGGCGAGATCGCCTTCGCACGGGACAGCGGCTGCTACCCGTATGTGGTCACAAACGACATTCTGGATCGGACGATCGAAGAAATCCTGGAGATCATCAGGAAGGAGACGGCGGAGACATGATTGAGGCGCTCAAGAACGATAACATCGTACGGAAAATGGGAGGGCGGTTCAAGCTGACCGCACTGATTCAGCACCGGTGGGTGGAGCTGATTCAGGGTGCGCGGCCCATGGTCGATCCGGAAGGAAAGACCGAAATGGAAATCGTCGTCGAGGAAATCCTGCAGAACAAAATCGAGATCGACTGGGAAAAGTCGAACATTACTCCGCAAGAAACGACGTCATAGCGGGAGACGGCCGTGAACGAGGACCGGCTGCGCGGCAACGAGGTGCTCGTCGCGGTGTGCGGGGGGATCGCCGCGTACAAAGTGTGCACCGTGGTCTCGCGGCTCGTGCAACAGGGCGCGGGCGTGACGGTGATGATGACGCCGTCGGCGCGGCGGTTCGTCGGGGAACAGACCTTCGCGGCGCTGTCGGGCCGCCCGGTGCAGACGTCGCTCTGGGAGCCGCCGCCGGCGCACGTCCCGCCGCACCTGGACCTGACGGAGTCTGCCGACCTGATGCTGATCGCGCCGGCGACGGCGAACATCATCGGCAAGCTCGCGGGGGGGATCGGCGACGACCTGGTGAGCACGACGGTATTGGGAGCGGCGTGCCCAGTGGTGCTGGCGCCGGCCATGAACACGCGGATGTGGGAGAACCCGATCGTGCAGCAGAATCTCGAGCGGCTCCGCGAGGCGGACTACCGGATCATCGAGCCGGGGACGGGTTGGCAGGCGTGCCGGACCGTCGGCCGCGGACGCATGGCCGAGCCGGAGGAGATCCTGGCGGAAATAGAGCGGATGCTGACGACGGCTGAGGGTACCGAGGACTAGACCCGGGCGGGGCCAGAAACGCGTCTAAACACCCAATTGCCGCGACTATCAACAAGCTGTTCCTGATGGCACTTCTGCCAACATCAAACTTCAACACTATTCTGTTGATTGTTGTCTCCATCGGAAGTTCCTGTTGCGCACTATCAGGTTGGTGCGGTCGATACGACCGCGTCTCCCGTTGCCAGACATTCCGACTCGGGAGCCGGCTTTTCCGATAAGCTGGTCTCCTGTCCTTTGATCGGACCGAATACCTGAAGAAATCAACGACCAACAGTCGATAATTGGGGATGACAAGGAGGTCAGGATGACCGCACATCTTCCCCCAACTGAGCCCGCCTCCGACGGCCATCACGTTCATTCCAATGAACTCAACGACGAGAATCGGGCGGGGGAGTTGCTGGCGGCGGTTCGCCGCGCGAAGGGCAGGCACAAACGATCGGACGGGTCTCCGAACGATTGCGAATCGCTGGTTCGACGGGCACTGGCAGAGTACTGGCATGAAGTTCGGGTGAGGGTGGAGGCACAAGGAGCGGGTCTGCCGGCGGGGGAGTTGTGGGATCTGGTGCAGGCGGTGCGGGAGACGGTGGGGGAGACGACGGGAGTTCGTCTCGCCGACGGCCGGGCGGTGCGGCTTTGGAGGTCGCCGGTGCTGTGCGCGGGGCTGCGCGAGGTGGAGTCTGCGGCAAAACGGCTGCGGCCGGTGATCCTGGCCCGGACTCATCTGCTGCGGCGGCGAGAGGCGTTGGCGCTGCTCGCTCAGACGGGCCAGAGGGCGACGGGTGCGGCAGTTCAGCCAGCAGGCAGCGAGCTTGGGCAATACGTCCAACAGCACGCAGCATGTGAGCAGCACCTTCGGCGAGCAGCCTGGCTGGCGCGCCGAGCGATGTCCTTGGAGTTGCTTGCGGAGCTAACTATCGACGCGCAAACGTCGATAGATAACCCGCAGCCTGCTTCCACTGGCGAATCGTGGCACGCTGACGGATATCCAGCCCATCGGAGCGGCGGCGGCGCTGGAATTATCAATCAAAACGCCTTGATGCCAGGTGTCGAACGGGCGATGTGGGACGAGGACACCGACCCGGCCGGTCGCCCATGGGCAGATTTCTGCCAATTGGCGAATGCTCCGTATTGTCCGGGGGTCGATCACCCGCTCGTGCGGGCGGCGCTGCTGAAGCTGTGGGCGTCGCATTTGCGAGGAAGGTGCGAGCCGTCGGCCGGGGGGACGGCCATATTCCGGTGGACGCTTTGCCGGGCAGGGCGACGGGAGCTGGCGGCGCTGCCCATTGGGGAAGCACTGGTTGCCCGCGCGCAGTCGTTCCGCGAGGCATACGCGGCCGCGCTGGGGGATGAGGCGGACGCCACCTGCTGGGTCATCGAACACGTCCGGGCAGCGCAAGACGCACTGGGCGCCCTGCACGGCGAGTCGGCAGGCCAAACGGCGAGCAGCGGCGTGGCGGGGGCGCCGGGCAGGCGCAAGCCGGAGCGACCGGAGGCGGTCTGGGAGTCGGCGGAGCGGGTTTCTGCAACGGGCGCGGCGCTGAATCGCCGTCAGCGCGAGTTGCTGCGGGCGGTCGCAGAGGACCCGGAGCGGAACATCACAATCGCCGAGCATCAGCGTGAGCAGGGCGTGGCGTTCGCCACGGCGCGGGCGGACCTGCTGCACCTGGCGGCGCACGGGCTGCTGCTGCAGCGGAAAGTCGAACGGAAGTTCGTTTTCGTGAGTCCGGCAGCGGGCGCCGCACAGCGCATAACGACCGGCGCGAGTGAAACGGTGACTTCCCCAGGCCGGCGGGCGAAAGCGAACCCGCTCCCGCCGGTGCCGTGCGTTCGGCGACCGTCAAGCAACGATTTCGGCTACGAGTTGTAGACGGCCTGCATCCCGTCATGGCGGACGCAACGCCCGTAACGCACGGTGCTCAAGGGGCAGATCTACCGCCCGAAACACCTCTACGGAATGGCGTTCCTGCGATCCACAGCGGCCCGGAGGCGGTTCGCGGGCGGCGGCGCGGGCGGATATAATCCGGGTCGCTGATCGGCGAGCGGTTTGCGCCGCGCTGCGTCCCAACGTGAGGGGTGAAGGCCGGGTCCCATGCAATGAAACATGTGGACACCGGGTCAGGCTGGAAACAGAGCAGCCCATCCAGGTGCTTTCAGGTGCCGTGGCTCACCTGGCCTTCACTCCTCCCGTTGTGGCCGGTGCGGCCCGAACTACCCATGTACGGGCGGGCCGGGAGCGGTCCGGCACAACCGGGCATGGTCTGGCAGGCACCCTGGGGAGCGAATTCGTTCGAGACGAGACATGTCCTACCGCGTCCTGGCCCGGAAATATCGCAGCCGCAACTTTGACGAGGTCGTCGGGCAGGGGCCCGTCGCCACGACGCTGCGCAACGCGATCACGTCCGGACGCATCCACCACGGGTACCTGTTCACGGGCACGCGCGGGGTCGGCAAGACCTCCATGGCGCGCATTCTGGCCAAGGCGCTGAACTGCCTGGAGTCGGAGGCGCCAACGGTAACGCCGTGCGGGATGTGCGGATCCTGCCGGGCGGTGGCCGAGGGCGAAGACGTCGACGTGATCGAGATCGACGCGGCGAGCAACACGGGCGTGGACAACATCCGCGAGCTGATCGCCAACGCCAACTACCGCCCAGCGCGCAGCCGCTTCAAGG
>CAZNDQ010000065.1:0-12700 GCA_964571825.1 uncultured Planctomycetales bacterium
ACCTCCACCTGGTAGGCGCCGATGTGCTGGGTGATGCCACCCGCCTCGCCCGAGGCGACGTTGGTCTTGCGGATGGTGTCGAGGAGGGCGGTCTTGCCGTGGTCGACGTGGCCCATGATGGTGACCACGGGCGGGCGGGGCACGAGGTCCTCTTCGGCGTCGTCGAAGGTGGGCTGCTCGGCGACGGCGGGAGCGGCGCGATCGACTTTTCGCGGCCGCTGGCCGCGCAGCCGGTGCGGCTGTGGCCGGACGCGGCGCCGCGCGCGGGGCACCTGCGCGAGGCGCACCTGCAGGCTGCGCATCTGGACGGTGTCGCGCCCGTTGGGCACCTCCGCTCGCGGCACTTGGTGGGGGAGCATTTGTGGCCGGGCGGCGAGGTGGCGTTCGTTGCCGGGCCGTACATATTCGGCCGCATTCGCCACGCAGTGCGGATGCGCGACGCGCTGGGCAACGCCGACGAGGCGGGCACGTTCGTCGTCGAGTCGGTGTTGAACAGTTGGCCGCGGCGGCCGGGCGCGCTGCGCGCGGTCGAGTATGACGGCGCGACGGGGCGGGTGACGTTTTCCTTTTCGCCGTCGGCGGATTTGCAAGAGTAACATTTATCACAATGGAGAGATGCGATGCCGCTGATCTATCCGAACGAGGTATGGCCGAGCGAGGCGAGTGTGGCGGCGCTGGACGGGACGACCGACGCCGCGACCGGGTTGCCGTACATCGCCAAAGGGACGGGCCCGACGAGCGTGCCGAGCTATGAGGTGCAGTACAACCGGCGGCAGGCGCGACAGAACGCGGTGCTGGCGCCGTGGCGGGCGCTGCAGGTGGTCAGCGAGGGCGGGCTGCGGATCGGCGTCTATCCGGGCGGGTACACGCTGGGCGGCGCGCGGCGGACGTTTGACGGCGCGACTGACCAGGCCGTGCCGGACGATGCGACGCGCTTCGTCTACCTCGACGCAAACGGCGACCTGCAGATCGCGGCGAGCGAGCCGGGCGATCTGACGACGTTCCTGCCGCTGGCGGAGGTCGTCACGGCGAGCGGGGCGATGACCATCCGCGACCGGCGGCTGCTGGCGGCGCTGCATGTGCCGCAGCTCGACGGGCCGGTGGCGCCGGAGAATCTCTCGGCGGCGCTGCGCGCGATGTTCACCGCTTGCACGATCGCCGTCGGCACTGAGAGCGGCAACAACATCGACGTGACACTGCAGATGAAGGACGCGGCGGGCGACGACCTCGCCGAGCGGCGGTTCGCGCGCGTCTGGCTCTCGGACACGGCGCCGGGCGGAGTCTCGGGCTCGATCCCCAACGGCGGGTTTTCGGTGCTCACCGGAACGAAGGCGGACGACTACGGCCCGGGCGTGCACATGCTGGCGATGAGCGACGCGAACGGGGTGCTCGTGCTGCGCATCACGCCCAGCGGCGCCGCGACGTGGTATCTCGTGGCGGAGATTGGCGGACGGGTGTTTGTCAGTTCGGCGCTGACGTACAGTTGAGCGAGGACGGCGCGGCCAGGCAGATGTGGAGCAGACGAAATGAAGATCATCGACATGGCGCAGGCAGACGGGCAGGACATTTCCTCGGCGCTGACGGTGCAGCAGCACACGGCGGGGCGCGACATACTGATCATCGCGCGCGTGCGGCTGAGCGGGCTGTCGGCGTCGCCGACGGAGCGGCGGCTCGTGGTGCAGATCGACGGGGCGGCGACGGCTGCACGCGCCGTGGCGGACGCGGCGGCGACGGCGCTGCTGCTGACGAGCGAGCCGCTGCCGGTCCGCGCGGGGGAGCAGGTAACGGTGCGGGTGAGCGGTGCAGCCGGTGACACGGCCGTGGACGTGGCGAGCGAGCTGCTGGGCGTGGATGCGCACAGCGCGCTGGACCGCGCGCGGCCGGCGGCGCCGGCGGCGGGGAGCCTGTTCGACGATGCGCACCGCGCGCGGGCCCGGCTGGCGAACAAGGTGACGGAGACGATCGAGACGCGCGTGCTCGAGGTGCGCGATGATGACGGCGAGGCGACGCTGTTTACGTTGACGCCGACGGAGGCGGATGGCGTGATCGGTCTGGAGCCGGGCGAGTAACGGGGGGCGACGAAGTGAGCGCGCTGCTGGACGAATATCTGCGGCACTATGACGGGCTGCGGCTGGGAATGACGCGGCGCGGGCTGGCCAGCGCGCTGCACGCGAGCGTCGGACAGTCATTTGTGCGCGCGGGCGGCGGATACAACTTGTATCGCGGCGAGGAGACGATCGCGAACATCGACTGGTCGGCGCCGGCGGGCGCGGCCGGTTGCGCGGCGACGACGATCCGCACGTTTCCCGGCGTCGCACACGATCCGCAGCGGCGGTACGTGTATGCGCTGCGCGCTGTGGGGCCGGGCGGCGCGGAGGAGCCGGTCGACGTCGCGGCGATCGACCCGGATGAGTGCGCGGTGGTGTCGTTTGACGGGAGCGGAGCGCTGGTCGCGCCGGGCGCCTGGCCACCGCATGATGTGCGCGTCGAGCCGCTCTCCGGCGGGCGGTTTGCGGTGCGCTGGCGCGGGTCGCCGGGCGGGCCGCGCATGCGCGAGTTTCAGATTTACACTGACTCAGGCTCGGGCGAGATCAACCTCGCCGCACCGGCGGCGGTTATTTCCGCGCGGCCGTGGCAGCGCGAGTACGTCTGGGTCAGCGCCCCGTTTGCCGACGGGCTCGCCGTACAGTGGGCCGTCCGCGCGGTGAACCCGGCCGGACAGCAACCGCCCGCCGCGCAGATCGTCCGCGCCCGCGCGGCGCTGGGCGCTCCACCGGCCAATCAGGCGGTGGTGGTGATGTAGCGCCCGGCCGGGTAATCTGAATGCATGCCCAGTTGTATGAGTCACCGAAGGCGATTCCCGTTTGGATCGTTCGGCCGGGCCGCGGTTCAATCCACCCGTACACTTGGCGTGAGCGGCGAATGAGCGGCATGCGCGAAGGGGTGATTGCGGTCGTCGAGCGCAGCGGGCGCTATCTGATGATCCGCCGCGCGGAGGTGGTCATCGCGCCGGGCGCGTGGTGTTTCCCGGGCGGCGGGATCCACGACGGCGAGACGCAGGAGCAGGCGCTGGTGCGCGAGATGCGTGAAGAACTCGGCGTCGTGTGCCAACCTCTGGCCAAATGCTGGGAGTGGGACCGGCCCGACGGGCGTCTGCGGCTGCACTGGTGGCGGGCGGAGATCGTCGGCGACGAGCTGCGGCCGGACCCGCGCGAGGTGGCCGAGGCGCGCTGGGTGACGCGCGACGAACTCCTGCGGCTCGACGGCCTGCTGCCGAACAACCGCGAGTATCTCGAACGGATCGACCCGCCTGACAACCAGCGGGAAAGCCACGAATCCACGTAGCGGCAATCGCTCCACAACCACCTTCAGACCCATTCATTCACGATACGTTTGAACGCATCGCCGCGGTGTTCGTAGTTGGTAAACATATCATAGCTGGCGCAGCCGGGAGAAAAGAGAACAATTCCCTTTTCGCCGACGAGGCGGCGGGCAAGATTGATTCCGCCGGCGAAATCGTGAACGCTCTTCAGAGGAATTGCGGATTGCGGATTGCGGAATGAGGAGGAAGTGACGGAGTGACGAAGTGACGAAGTGACGGAGTGAGAATCCGACATCGGCGAATCGGGCGGGTGATGCGATTCGAGATTCTTCGCTTCGCCCAGAATGACAGTTTGTGCGCTCGGTATGGCGGGAGAAGGCGGGTTGAACCTATCTGAAGGCGGATTCGCCTGGCCCGCCCTGCTTTCCGAGCCGAGGGCGTTGCGAACGGCGGCGTAGATGGCATTGCGCGTCTGGCCGAAGCAGATGACGGCGCGGGCGCGCCCGGCCAACTCCCGGCCAAGCGCGTCAAAAGGCGTGCCTTTGTCGTAGCCTCCGACAAGCACAACGGGCGGTTCGTCGAACGCGCGCACGGCCATGATCGTCGCGTCGGGCGTCGTCGCCTTCGAGTCGTTGTAGTAGCGGACGCCGCGGAAATCGCGGACGAACTCCAGTCGGTGCGGCAGGCCGCGGAAGGAGGCGAGGCCGCGACGGACGGCGGCGGGGTCGGCGCCAAGAGCAAGCGCAGCGCAGGCGGCCGCGCGCGCATTGAGCAGGTTGTGCGCGCCGGGAACGTGAACGCACGCGGGGTCGACGGCGTCGCGCGCGGCGGGGTCGGTGTCCCAGCAGGCGACGCGGCCGGGGTGGTCGGCGAACCACTCGCGAATGTGGAGATCGTCGGAGGGGATGAGGGCGACGTCGCCGGCCGTCTGCCAGCGGACGATGTTGCGCTTGGCGTCGGCGTAGGCAGCAAACGAGCCGTGCCGATCAAGGTGGTTCGGCGCGAGGTTGGTGACGAGGGCGACGTGCGGGCTGCGGCGCAGTGCCGCGAGGTCCTCGAGCTGAAAGCTGGAGAGTTCGAGGACGACGAAGTCGTGCGGGCGAATGTCGGGGAGGACATCGAGAAGGGAGCGGCCGATGTTGCCGCCGAGGAAGGCGCGCGGTGCTGGCGCGTCGCGCGAAATGCGGAATGCGGAATGCGGAGTGCGGAATGAAGAGGAACTACAAGCCTCGGTGAGGATCGCGAAAAGCATGGCGGTCGTAGTGCTCTTGCCGGCCGAGCCCGTGACGGCGATGAGCGGCGCGGCGCAGCGCTCAACGAAGAGGTTCATCTCGCTGGTCCACGGGATGCCGCGTGCGACGGCCGCCTGGAAAAATTCGGAGCGGTCCTTCGGCACGGCCGGGCTGACGACGAGCAGGTCGCAGCCGTCGAGCAGCGCGGGGTCGTGGCCGCCGAGCGCGTACCGGACGCCCGGCCGGTCAACGGCGACGATCGACGCGGTCAGCTCCGACTCGGGCGCGAGGTCGGTGACGGTTACGGCCGCACCCTGATCGGCGAGCCAGCGCGTGACACCGACGCCGCCGCCGAAGCGCCCGAGACCCATGACGAGCACCGACTTACCTCTCAGATCGAGCACGCGGAGGATTGTCGCCGATTGCGCGCGACATGCAACGCCGGTTCAATTGCGGATTACGGATTGCGGAATACAGGTACGCGGGCGGGCAGCGCGAAGCGTCTGTCGCGAGGGGAACGGTGGGTTTCGCTGCGCTTCACCCCCCCTACACGGATGGCGTGCTGAACGCACACGCGATGAGAGATGCGTCGCTTCGCTCAGCATGACGGTGTGGGGACACTCAGGATGACGGCGCGGGGGCGCTCAGGATGACGAATCGGCCGCGCGGGGTCAACTCACCGCCACGTGCCTGCCGATTTCGGCAATCGTGTCGCGGCAGGCCTGCTCGACGCACTTGTCCCACTCGGAGGTGAAGCGCTCGCGGTAGTTCGGGTCGTCGAAGGCGTAGATGATGCTGCGCGAGGCGGTGACAATCGCGCCGGTGCCGTCCTGGCGGAAGAGCGGCGGCAGATCCTCCCCCGCCAGCCCCTGTGCCCCGTAGCCGGGGATGAGCAGGATGCTCTGCGCCATCATCCCGCGCAGCCGCTGCGCCTCCTCCTTGTCGCGCGTCGAAACCACCGCACCGATGCACGAAAACCCGCGGTTGCCGACGAGGCCGTCGTCGGTCGCCCAGCGCGAGACCTGCCGCGCCAGGTGCTCCGCCACCGTCAGCCCCTCGCTCGTCGCCAGGCGCTGCAGCTCCGGCGCCGACTCATTGCTCGTCCGCACGAGAATGAACACGCCCTTGGCCTCGGCCCGCGCCACGTCGATGAACGGCCGCACCCCGTCCGTCCCGAACCACGGGCTGATCGTGATCGCGTCGGGCCCGACCACGTCGTCAAGGTCGGCGAAGTCGGGGTCGGCCAGCGCCGAGCGGGCGTACATCTCGGCGGAGTGGCCGACGTCGCCGCGCTTGACGTCGCCGATGACGACGAGGTCGCGCGCAGCCGCCTCCTGCACCAGGTCGAAGTACCCCTCGATGCCCTCGGCGTAGAATCGTTCGAAGTAGGCGGAGTTGAGTTTCACGGCGGGGACGAGGGGGGCGACGATGCGGATGATCTGGCGCGAGAACTCGAGGACGGCGTCGAGTGCGGCGGCCGTGTCCTGCTCGTCGTTCAGCTCGCGGTGCTCCGTGATGTCCGCGGGCAGCTTCGCGTAGACCGGGTCGATGCCCACGCAGAGCGGGGTGCGCTTCTTCTGCACCGCGGCGATGAGTCGATCAGCGAAATTCTCGGCCAAAGCAGCTTCCTTTCCTGCGTCGAGGGGGACGAGCGAACCGGGGGGCCGCCTCAAGGGGCGGGGGCCGACCGGCCGGGGCGGCGGTTTCCGGGCGGAACGGGTCGCCGGGATGCCCGCCAGCGCGCCAACAGGTTGATCTTACGGGTGGCGGGGCGCGGCCGCAAGCACGGGAACGAAGAAACAGTGGCCAGTGACCAGTGATCCCGCCACGGCGGGTAAACTTTGGCTGGTTGAGGAGTCTCAGAGTACCGGGACGAAGAAGCTTGGTTGCGCCCGCCGTGCGTGGAGCGCGAATGGAAGGGCAAAGGCCGGCCACTCAGGCGAGCGAGCGGGCCCGGAACTGCCGTGCGGGTAGAATGCGGGGCGCATGGCCGAGAAAAAGAAAAAGCCCGGCGGGGCAAAGGGCGGCAAGAAAGTCCGCGTGGAGTTCCGCGCGAACCGGTCGCGGCCGGCGCGGGACCGGAGCTTCACGCGGCAGTTCCAGGCGCACGGGTTCGCGGAATCGGACACGGACGCGGGAGAGAACGTGCGCGGCAAGGGGGCACAGTCGCGCAAGCGGACGGTGCGGGAGATCGCGGCGCCGGAGGAGGCGGCCGCGCTCGGCTGGGTGCAGGGGCGCGTCGTCGCCATGCGCGGGATCGCGGCGGAGGTGGACGCGGACGGCCAGGTGTATCTGTGCGCCATCCGCAGGGTGCTGCGGACGCGGCGGATCGAGGAGCGCGGCGCCGTGACGACGGGGGACATCGTCTGCTTCCTGCCGGATGCGAAGGCAGCCCATCGCCCCCGCGCCCGGGAGGATGCGGACGACGTGGCGGGCGGGGAGAAGGCCGTCGAGCAAATGCGGCGCGAGGCGGCGCGGGAGCACCGGCCGACGGGGGTGATCGAGTGGGTGGCGCCGCGGGCGGGCTGCCTGATGCGCAAGTACGGGCGGAAGAAGCAGACGCTCGTGGCGAACGTCGATCAGGCGCTGATCGTCAGCAGCGCGGCCGAGCCCTACTGCAAGCCGCACCTGATCGACCGGTACCTGGTGTCGTCGCATGATGGGGGGATTACGCCGGTGATCTGCTTCAACAAGATCGACCTCGACGACGGGGGGATCGGGGAGATCGAGGAGCGGTACGCGCGGATCGGGTATCGGACGATCCGCACGAGCGCGGCCAGCGGGGAGGGGATCGCGGAGCTGCGCGAGCTGCTGCGCGGGCGGGCGTCGGTGATTGTCGGGCAGAGCGGCGTGGGCAAGAGTTCGCTGCTCAACGCGGTGCAGCCGGAGCTGGGGCTGCGCGTGGCGCGCGTGTCGGAGCAGACGGAGAAGGGGCGGCACACGACGACGACGGCGCAGCTATTGCAGCTGGAGGGCGGCGGGTACGTGGTCGATACGCCGGGCGTGAAGTCGTTCGAGCTGGCCGACGTGCCGCGGAACGAGTTGGAGGCGAACTTCCCGGAGATCGCGGCGCGCGTGCCGGACTGCAAGTTTCCCAACTGCACGCACATGCACGAGGAGCCGTGCGCGGTCAAGGCAGCGGTGGAGGCGGGCGAAATCCATCCCACGCGGTATGAGAGCTATGTGAAGATGTTCATGGGCGAGTAGGGCCCATGAACAGTGGCCGGTGGCCAGTTGAGGAGTCGCGGAGTACCACGACAGAAGAAATGCGCAATTCGTGCTGCGGTGCTTCGGTCAGGGCTTCGTCATGACTTCCGCCGCGCACGGATCACCAGCAGCGCGACACCCGGCATGGGCCTCCGTTTCGTGCACGACCCGCTCACAACGATAGGTGCCATCCAGTTGCGGCAGGCAGACATTCTCGATCCAGGTCACAAGGCAGTCGTGAGGCACCGGTCTGGCGCCGGTGCCCGGCGGCGCTTCGTGGCAGGCGAAGTGTTCGCCGCACTGAATGATCCGGATCGCGTATGAGGTGCCATCCGGCGCCGTGGCCCACTCAGTCTCGGCGAGGCAGCACGACAGGGCCGTCTCGGTGTAACAGGGCTTCGCCGCGGGCTGGGTGTCCTGTGCCTGGCCGGTCAGCGCGACACCCAGTGCGGTCACGATTAGCAGGATGACCCGATGCTTGTCGAATACCATGAGTTGCTCCTCCTGATGGCGAAACGCCACCGTGACTACTGCTCCTTCGGGCGGTTGGGAGTGGCGTCCGGCGCTATCCGCAACATGGTGCGCGGCGCCGGGGTCACAGCGGTATAGCGGAGGCGGATCTGCTCGCGCGCATTCTTGCATGCCGCAGGTAGGTGAAAGACGCGACGATGTTCCGTTTTTTCGTCGTCGTTCGTGTACAGCCTGGCATTCACAAGCCGATACTCGATTTGCATCGACGCGGGCCGTTCGTCGCGATCACATTCCTCGGCCGGGCCGCTCCAATATTCAGTCTTTGTGGGAATGCGCCACGCACCGAGCGGCCGGTCGTTGGACCAGCGCTGCTGCACGTACGATCCATTGCCGTCGAGAAAAAGCGCGCCGCAGATCCACCACTGGTCGTCGATGCGCTCGAACTCGACTGTCCAATTCGACGGTCCATCGATAAACGTCGCTACGATACCGTCGTCGCTACGCGGCGAGATCGCCGTGAGACGCGCCTCGCGCAGCCTGGACTTCAATCCGCCCGCCGGGTCTATCACCTGGCGCGCCTCGCGCTCCGCGTCTTCGACTTCTTGCAGATGAAAGGCAGCGTATTCCTGGTTGGCGCCTGGAACGCCCGGCGCAAACACCACTCGACTTCGCGAATCCCACGACCAGAAGGAGTCGGCGGGCGTTCGGACGTGGACGGTCGTGATGCGCTCGGCCGGGGGTGCGTCCGTAACACCGACATAGTCATTGACTTTCTCGACGCGGGCGGAGCCGTCGCCGGCGAGGTCGACCCGCAGGCTGTGCAGAACCTCAAGGCCGGTCGTCGTCCAGTCGTCCATCGCCGCGTGGGCTCGGGCGTCCGCAGCGCCGAGCCCCTTGCCGCGACGCGCGAAGCCATGCGACATCAGCGTGGGAAACCGATCCGGGGCGGGCGGCAGGTGCATTCGCTTCTCGTACTCGATGGTCAGGTCCACCGGCTCCGTTCGCCGCTGCAGGGCCTGCCGGATGTGCGGAACCGCGGGGTGATCGACCTCGACGGTCTGGGCGGCGGCGGGGATCGTGGTCGCGGCGATGATGAGGTATGCGGGAGGGAATCGACGAATCGTGAAGCGAGAAGGCATGATTTCGTCCTCCATCGGATGCGAAGGGACAGAACTTTTCTCGGTGCGACGCGTTGGCGCCGCTCAGGATTCGGGTTCCAGCAACTGGGCGACGAGGATCACATTGGGGTATTCGCCGGTGACGACGACGAGTCGGCCGGGGACCTCATACTTCGCGCGGCTTTCGCTCTGGGTGGCAATTACTCCTTCAAGACGGACAACTGCACGACGAGCACGTGGTGCGGGTCGTCGCCGACGAGGGCCTTGAGGTCGCCGTCGTGGGCGAAGCGGAGGGAGCCGCTGACGGTCCAGGTCTGCCGCAGGGCGTCGAAGCCGGTGAAGTCGACGCGGACCTCGTAGGGGAAGTCGGTCCCCACGAGCGTGACGGCCAGCTCCCGCTCCAGCGGGTTTTCCCCGCGCGCATCCTGAATCAGGCCCGATCGCTGGGTCGGTGGGTTGTCGTCGCTCTGCTCTCCGGGTCGGAAGCGGATTCTGCCGGCGCTGGAGACGTGGGCGCGCTCGCCGGGCGGAGTCGTCGTGGTATCGATGGTCCAGGCGCGAACGGCAATCTGCGCGGGAGCAGCGGAGTCATGTCCGGCGGGGTCGGTGGCGGTGGCGCGCGGGGCGGTCGAGACGAGGTAGAGCACGCCGGCGGCGAGGACGAAAGCACTCAGCAGGTACTTGCGGTTCATGAGGTGGCTCCTTGCAGAAGGCGACGGGTTCCGGTCTGGAATCTTATATACGCCACAAATGCGGCCCGGCCGCAAGAAAAATCGGCGAATTTCCTGCAGATTCACCATCGTTTCGGGCGTTTCGGCCGGTGAATGCAAGTGTGAGCGGACAGGACAGGCATCGAGCACTCGGCCGGGCGGGCCTCAGCGAGGACCGCGTCGCGGGTCGCGGGGCGGGTTTCCAGGCGAAACGGGCCAGCTCAACGCGGCCGGTGGGGGAGACGACGACGCCCTCGGCGCACAGCAGTTCGCGCTGGCGGCGCATGTCGCGCGGGTCGCCAGGAGTCATCACCGACAAGGTCCCGATCGCTTGCGCGACCGGGCGTCATGAACAAAGTGGGCAATCGTGCGCGTCGACCGCCCTGTTACGGTTGCGCGTTCGTTACCTGCATCATTAGGACCGTCCGTCCGTGCTCACTCAACAAGCCTTTCATTTCGCCTTCCTGCGCAAACCGCAGGGTGCCGTTGACTGCGACTGCCTGATCCTTCGCATCCCAACCGGTGTAGGTGATTTGCACGTCATAGGGAAAACCAGTCCCAATGAGCGTCACGCCCAAATCCCGCGCACGCGGTTCTTCGCCCTCCGATATCTGGGTCAGCACCGACCTTGAACTCGTGGAATTCGTCTTGGTGTCCCAGCCCGGCTGCATCATGAGATTCCCGGCCACGAATACGTCCGCCTGCTGACCAAGGGGAGTCATGGATGTGTCCACGGTCCAGGCCTTCACGAGAACCATCGACTTGGTGCCTGTGGTGGAGTCCCCGGCACTCGCCATGCGACTCACGCTGAGCGTCGCGATCGCAACACCTGCGATCAGCGTGATCATCATGGCCCATCCTTTGCAGTAGCGGTGAATCAACATGTGCATCTCCTTCATAATAGTCTCGACGACAACTGGTCTTGTTTGTGATCAGTTTGCCGACATTTCCTGGCAAGCAATACAACTCCAACCACCGTACAAACCAATGGTCGTAAGCGCTACATCTCGCTGAGTGCACAAGATGTGTGCGTGTATTTCGTGCAGCCCGGATATCCTTCCCATTCATTCGTGGCCGGGTTTAACCGAAGCGTATTCGTGAGGCAATCACCTCGCCGCTCCTCGCAGCACTTTGCGCAGAACCAGTAGAGAGGCGGTGCCCAGGAGCCATCGGCGAATTGATACGTCTCAATGCACTGAAAGCAATCGATGTTGGGATCGTCAAGGCAGTCCTGAGTATATGGACCGCATTGAGTGATCGGTTGCGGTTCCTGTCCGGCGCCGATCTGGCTGGGGACCACAAACGCCACCATGACGATCATAGCAGCCAAACCAAGCACACGGCGAGAGAGAGACATACCTGTGTCTTCCGGCAGCGTGATACGAATAGACCGTCCCGTGCGGCCCAACCTGACCCTATGGTGTCATATATAGGCCAGAAACGGGGGGGCAAGTAAAATCGCGTGATTTTCACGTGATTTCTTGCGTGCGCGGCAGGCCGAATTGAAGTGTCAATGGACGGGATTCGTTGGCAGCATCACCTATCTCGGTGGGAACCGACCCGCGAAAGGTGCCCGACGGACGGGAGAGCGAACAGGATATGTAGATCATCAGGTCGCATAGAGCGGCGTGATCGGCCAACGGCCTTGCCGACGAGAAGCCAGCCGCGGGGCGGGTTTCCAGGCGTAGCGGGTGAGGTCGATGCGGCCGGTGGGGGAGACGGCGACGCCCTCGGCGAGGAGGAGCTCGCGCTGTCGGCGCATGTCGCGCGGGTCGCGGTCGCTGATCCGCCCGGCGGCGTTGACGACGCGGTGCCAGGGGACGAGGACTTCGTCGGGCATGTTGCGCAGTGTCTGACCAACAAGCCGCGCGCGCCGCGGCAACTTCGCCAGCCG
Source organism: uncultured Planctomycetales bacterium (assembly GCA_964571825.1). Taxonomy (GTDB): domain Bacteria; phylum Planctomycetota; class Phycisphaerae; order UBA1845; genus CAZNDQ01. Next base: position 11,955 of record CAZNDQ010000065.1, read on the forward strand.
CGCGATCTGCCCGTACGTCGCCACCCGCCCGCGCGGGATGCGGTCGATGACGCGGAGAATCTTCAACTGCGCGGGAGTGGGTTGTTTCATCCGCTCACGTCCGCGATTCATCGTGAGACCATGCTGCGCCAAATGCAAGGTGTCGGTCAGCGCCGAGTTTTCGGTTTGAGGCTGAGGATGTGGCGAATCGCGGTGCAGACAGCGCGGCGGGCGATGATGTGTGCGCAAGAAAGCGGCCGCGCCTCGCGGGGTGCGGGGCGCGGCCGGCGGAAGGACCGCTTGCGGATGGAGGCGATTCGTCAGTCCACGAGCAGGCAGGTCGGCGGGCTGACGCCGTCGGGCGGCAGATCGAAAATCGTGGCGAAGATGGCAAAGGCGCTGCCGGTGACGATCCCGTCGACGGTGAGGTCGGCACATTCGCACTCCGGCTGCGCGACGACGTTGGCGCCGAAGCAGGTGGCGAAGGCGGTGAAGTCGCTCAGATCGATGCGATTGTTGGGCGCGGCGGCGAGTTCGCCGCAGACGCACGTGGAGGTGAGACAGTCGCCGAGCGAAAGCCCGGCCGCCGTGAGCACGATGCCGAGATCGGTGTCGTCGATGACGCCGTTGTCATCCTGATCGCCGGCGAGGTTCTCACCAATGAGGAAGGCGTGATCGAAATTGCTGACGGTCAGCGATCGGCCGTAGCCGGCGTCGTCCGCCGCCCGCAGCATGTTTTCGATGATCAGCACGTCGTCGCAATCGAC
>CAZNDQ010000066.1:0-12510 GCA_964571825.1 uncultured Planctomycetales bacterium
CCGCGGTCGCGGAGGAGCCGCATGATGTCGTTGTCGGTAGAGAGGATGAGGCGCGTGCGCGAGCCGAGGGTGTTGCGGTAGGCTTCGAGCCGGCGCATGAAGTCAAAAAACTCGGGGTCCTGTCCCAGCGCTTCGGCGTAGATGCGGATGACTTCGGCGTCGGCCTCGCCGCGGATTTCGGCGCTGCGCTGTTCGCGCTCACCCTCAATTTCGTCGATCTCGCGGCGGGTCTGGCCGAGGATGCGGCTCTGCTCTTCGAGGGCTTCGGACTCGTAGAGCTTGGCGATGCGGTCGCGCTCGGACTTCATGCGTTCGATGACGGAGTTTCGGACGGCGTCGCTGTAGCTGACGCGTTTGATGCGGAGGTCGACGAGACCGATGCCGTAGTTACCTTCTTCGAGGGCGGCGGATACAGCGGCCTTCATCTGCTCCTCCATTTTCGGCCGGCCAACGACGACCTTTTCCTCGCGTTCGGCCTGATCGACGGCGTACTCTTCACTGTCGTAAAGGAGTCGGCGGTTGGAGGTGCGGACGACCTCGACGAGGTTCTGTCCGCTGACGACGTTGCGGACCGCGGAGTCGATCTGGTCGGCGAGGATTTTGTAGCCGCCCTGCTCGGTGCGAATCTTCATGAAGTAGGTGCGCGGGTCGGTGATGCGCCAGCGAGCCCAGACGTCGACGAAGATGCGTTTCTTGTCGGCGGTGGGCATGAGCTGGGCGTCGCCGTCCCAGGGGAGGCTGCGTTTTTCGAGGATGTTGACGACCTGAATGAAGGGCATTTTGAAGCGCAGGCCGGCCTCGGTCACGACGCGAACAGGGTCGCCGAACTGGGTGACTACGGCCTGCTCGCCCTCGGTCAGCGTAAAGAACGAGGCGTTGACGAGGACCACAACGAGGAGGACGAGAATCGTGATGACGATGGCCTTGATGCTCATCAGCGCACCTCCCCGGCCGCGCGCTGCGTCCGGTCGAGATCGAGCAGCGGCAGGACGCCGCGCACCGACTCGTCGATGATGATCAGTTCGTTGATCTGGTCGATGACCTGTTCCATGGTTTCGATGTAGAGGCGGGTACGGGTGACCTCGGGGGCCTGGCGGTAGGCGGCGAGTCGGGCGTCGAAGGCGCGGGCGCGGCCGGTGGCCTCGCGGACGACGCGTTCGCGGTAGCCGTCAGCCTCGGTGATGGCGCGGTCGCGCTGGCCGCGGGCGGCGGGGATCTGGCGGTTTCGCTCTCCGCGGGCTTCGTGGACGACGCGTTCCTTGTTCTGCTTGTCGCGTTCTCCGGCGTCGAAGGCGTCCTTGTCCTCTTCGGGCGGCGTGACGTCCTTGTGCTTGACTGCGACCATTTCGATGCCGCAGTCGTTGCTGATGAGGAGCTGCTGGAGTTCGGTGCGGGCGTCGATGGCGATCTGTTCGCGGCCGCGGGTGAGGACCTCGTCGACGCTGGCGTCGCCGACAAGACGGCGGACGACGGACTCGGCGGCGTCGCGGATGAGGTCAATGATGTCTTCGGCGTGCGACCAGCGTTTCTCGCCGACGACGGTGAAGAGGTACTTGAAGGGGTCGCTGATGCGGTACTGCACGATCCACTCGACCATGGCGATGTTGAGGTCTCCGGTGAGCATGCTGGCGACCTTGATCTGTTCGACGTCGGCGGGTGCGTACTGGGTGCGTCGTCCGGGGCGTGAGGTGGAAAAGCCGAAGTCGAGGGTCTGGATCTTGTTGACGGGGACGGCGTAGACGGCGTCGACGGGCCAGGGGAGCTTGAAATGCAGGCCGGGATCGGTGGTGGCGACGTAGCGTCCGAAGCGGAGGAGCACACCCTGGCTATCGGACTCGATCTGGTAGAAGGTGGAACTGAGGAGGATGAGCCCCAAGGCGACGAGGACGAGGTGAAGGATGCGTCTCCGCCAGCGGCGAAATTGCATGAGGAGTTGGTCGAGTTCGGCGGGCGATCTCCCGCCCCGGTATTGTGCCATGATCGTCCTCCGGCCGCGGGTCCGGTTGGGGCGCGCGGCGCAAACTGGTAGAATGGCAGGAAAATCAGTACGGGCGCCAGACTACCGGTTGCGCGGCGCAGAGGAAAGGGGCACCAAGCCAGGGTCGAGCGGAGGTACGGCATGCGCGAGAGACCAACCGGGCGGATTCCGGTCTGCGTTGCGGTGATGATGGGCGTAGGAGCAGCGGCGCCAGGCGTGCGGGGCGAGATTCCGGCGTTTCTGCAGAAGCCGTCGGCGCAGCACCTGCGGGTGATGTGCTACAACGTCAATTGGGACTCGATTTTCGAGAACGGTGACCCGAACAACCATCCGTGGCGCGCATACGACATGTCGGACCAGTTCGTGCGGGTGGTACAGGCGGTGCGGCCGGACATCATCTGCCTGCAGGAGATCAATCAGGACCGTAGCCCGCAGACGGTGGCGGCGCTGCTGAACACGATCCTGCCGCTGGAAGACGGGATCGGCTGGCGGGTGTTCGGCGGGTCGGACAACTTCATCGCGGCGCCGTACGAGCTGTCGCTGCTGGCGACGGACACGGTGCCGACGACGGCGCGGGGACACGCGCAGGCGCTGCTCGACCTGCCGGATGAGCGATTCGCACAGGATTTGCTGATCATCAACGCGCACTTCAAGGCGGGCGGGTCGAGCAACGACATCCAGCGACGGCAGCAGCACGCGGACGCGATCATCAACTGGATGCGCGACATGCAGAATCCGGGGGGGCTGATCAACGTTCCGACGGATACGCCGATCCTGGTGCTGGGCGATTTGAACGTGTTCGATACGGACCCGGCGTATCATCTGACGACGCTGGTGACGGGGGACATTGTCTTCGAGCAGACGTTCGGGCCGGACTATCCGGCGGACTGGGACGGGACGGAGTTGACGGACGTGCTGCCGCTGCACAACGGGGTGGGGCCGGAGTTTTACACGTGGCGGCAGGACGGGGGGAGCTTCAACCCGGGCGCGCTGGATCGGATTCTGTTTACGGACAGCGTGATGTCGGTGGATCACAGCTTCGTGCTGAACACGATGAGCATGACGCCGGAAGACCGGGCCGCGGCGGGGCTGCTAGCGGGGGACGTAGTGCTCAATCCGACGACGGGTTACTTCGACCACTTGCCGCTGGTGGCGGATTTTTTCATTCCGCAGGCGGCGGGATGCGCGTGCGGTGATCTGGACGGAGACGGGATCGTGTCGCTGGTTGACTTTGCGACGTTGGCGGGGTGTTTCGGCGCGGCGCTGCCGACGGGCGGGTGTCCGGTGGAAACGTGGTCGTGCGCTGATTTGAACCAGGATGGGCTGATCAACCTGGTGGATTTCAATACGTTCGCGTCGCTCTTTGGGCTGGGGGCGGGCGGGCCACCGCCGGACTGCGGACAGCGTTAGCGATTCCGCTGGGCGCGCCGTGTGCGAACGGCAGAAGATGAAGATTGGGCGAAGGTCCGCCGATTTCACGCAGAATGTGCTTGGCCGGGGGGCGGCGATCGGGTATTCTGTGTTGGCAGCACCTGTTCCCCACCTATGTCGCCGAAAACGAAAAACAAGGTGGTGGATCCCTCATGTTGAAATCACTTCTCCGAGCGGCTCTTTTGACGTCGATGGCACTGGCCGGTGCTCAACGGGCATCGGGCGCCACCGGCGCACTGCTGCGGGCGCACAATCTGACGGTGGAGCGATTCGCGGTTCATCCGTCGCTGCACGTGGTGTATGCGACGGTGCCGGGTTCGGACTCCGTCGCGGTGATCAGCACGATCAGTCTGAATCTGCTGGATTCGATTGCGGTGGGCGACCAGCCTCGCGGGCTGGACGTGGCGCCGGACGGAGGGCGGCTGTACGTCTGCAACGAGGGGTCGAAGACCATTTCGGTCATCGATCCGTTCGCGCGGGAGGTGATCGACACTCTCGATTTGCCTTATGCGCCGCATGACCTCGAGGTGGGGCTGGGCAATCGGCTATACGTCACGCCGGCCGAGAACGGCCCCGGCATTATGCAGATCGACGCACTCACCGGGGAGTTTCAGGACGACTTCGAGTCAACGGTATTGGTGGGGTTATACGGCCTGCTGGAAATCAGCCCCAATCGGCAGACCCTGTATTTCGCCAACATGGGGTACTCGCCGGCAACGATTGCCAGCTTTGACGTGAGCACGGCGACGGCCAGCCTGATTCACAAGAATCCGCACGGTTCCTTGGGCAGCAACGCGCAGGATCTGGCGCTCCACCCGAGCAACTCGTACATCTGCCTCGTCTGCGGCGGGGGCAACGACAATTACGACATCTGGCGGCTGGGGACGCCGTTTTTCGGGTCCACCGGTGCGTTCGAGGTGGGCGCCTATCCGCAGGAGCTGGCGTGGTCGCCGAGCGGCGGGCGGGCGTACATCATGCACGACGACGATCACATCGACATGTGGACTCTCAGTACGAACCCGATCGGGACGATCAACACGTCGGCGACGTTCGGCGGGGCAGAGGAGATGCAAGTGGACCGCAGCGGGCGGTACCTCTTTGCGGCGTTTCCGTTGGTGCTGAATGTGTATGACACGGGCGAGGGCACGCCGCCGACGGACGCCGACGGCGACGAGGTCGCCGACGACGAGGACAATTGCCCGCTCGACGCCAACCCCGACCAGGCCGACTGCGACGACGATGGCGACGGCGACGTCTGCTCGTTCTTCGAGGAACTGACGCTGTTCGACAACCCCGGCCCGGCGACCGCTTCCGGATATTCGGCCGCGCCGCTCGCGCACGACCTCCACTTCGGCTCACCGATGAGCGTCAACGGCTTCGAGATCGAGCACTTCAGCAGCGGCAGCCAGTTTGCCTCCGCCACAATTCGCATCTACGCCAACGACGCCGTGAGCACCACGCGCCCGCCGGATGGCCTGCTTTATTCGACGTCCTTCGCCGACCTCGGGCCGGGCTCGCCGGCCACGCTGGCCGCGCCCGTCGATCCGCCGCTCGATCCCCTCAGCGGCGTCTGGCTCGAAGTGCAATTCGACGGACCCGGCTTCGGCTGGCGCCAGTCATCGGACCTGCCGCTCATCGGCTCGACCAGCGGCATCGCCTGGAACCGCGACAACGCAACCGCCGCCTCTGCGCGCTTTATCGCGCGCATGACCGGCTTCGAGGGCGACTGTAACGGCAACGCCGTGCCCGACCAATGCGACCTCGCAGACGGCACGACCACCGACTGCGACCAGAACAACATGCCCGATGAATGCGAACCGTCGCGCGACGCCGACGGCGACGAACTGCTGGATGCGTGCGACAACTGCCCGGATGACGCCAATGCGGATCAGGCGGACGGCGATGGCGATCTGGTCGGCGATGCGTGCGATCTCTGTGCGGATACGCCCGAGTACACGCCTGTGGGGGATGACGGCTGTCCGCTGACGGTCTGTGCCGCGACGCGCACGCTGCCGGAGCTGTGCCTGTCACCCGGGCAGCCGGCGGCGGTGTCGATATCGATCGAGGCGGCGGAAGGGGCGACGAGTGTGACGGTGGAGGAGCGGCCGCCGGCAGGACGGGCGATCTCGCAGATCAGTGACGGGGGTGCCATCGACCCGATTCGCGGCGTGATCGTCTGGACGTTTGACGACGGGGCGGCGCGGACGGTGACTTACTTGGCCGGGGGCGCGGGGCCGACGGCGCCGCGGTGCTTCGCCGGGCGCGTGCGGACCGATGACACGTGGTACTGCGTCGGCGGAACGAACTGCCTGCCGGAGCAGCCGTGTTATTTTCAGCGGGCGGACCGGGTGGGTTCACCGCCGCTGTGTCTACCGGCGGGATGCGAATGTGCGACGTGCGAGGACTTCCGCATTGAGCTGTGCGAGGTGGAGGAGCTGATCGATGACTGGCGCCTCCTGGCGTGTGAGGCAAGCCTGAACCAGATTGTCAGGGCCATGGTCCTGTATCTGCGCAGGGAAGAGTATTGCTGGCTGGGACAGATTCAGAACTTTATCCCGCGCGAGGACTGTGACGCCGGAGCAGGTGCGCCGGCGTTTGAAAACCCGGTGGCGACGCGGACGATGCCGGCGACGTACATTCCGGGCGTGCCTTTCACAGTGGAGATCAGCTATCAGCCGGAGGCGACGTCGATCGCGGCGGGGATCGAGGAACGAACACCGAATGGCTGGGTCGTGGATCAGATCACACAGGGCGGCCTGTATTCAGCCAGCCGCTCGGGGATCTTGTGGACGTTTTTCGACGGGCAGCCGCGGACGGTGAGTTACCGCCTGACGCCGCAGTCCCCAAACGGTGCTCCGCCCATCGTGCGATTCTTCGGGTATGTCAGCACGGACGGTCTGGGGATTCGCCAGGTGGGCGGATGGACGGCCATCAATCGCGATCCCAATGAACCAGCGTGCGTCTGCGGGGACCTTGGGCGGGACGGACGGATCGACCTGCTGGACTTCCTGACATTCGCCAACTGCTTCGAGCTGCCGGCGCCGACGGCGTCGTGTCCGGAGGAGTTCTGGACGTGCAGCGACCTGAACGTCGACGGGCGAATCAACCTGACGGACTTTGTTACGTTCGCCACATTGTTTGACAGTGTTCCCGATGGGAGTGCGCCTCCGAACTGCGAGGCGGACTAGCTCAGGCCGAGGCGAGCTTTCGCGTTTTCCACGTCAGTCGTAGAATCGACGAAGAAATCGGGGTGCGCTGCGCGCGGCGAACGGGCGGCGGCCGCGCGGCACGCCGGTCGTTTCAGGGCGTGCAGGGGCAACGCCGCTTTCCAACGGGAGCGTATGGTGGGTGAGGCCGATCCCAGCCGCGGCAGGACGGTAGAAGAGAAGATGCTCGAACTGCGCGAAAGGCGCGCGCGGTACGAGGCGGGGGGCGGACGCGAGCGAATCGAGCGCGAGCATCGCGCGGGCAAGCTGTCGTCGCGCGAGCGGATCGAGCTGCTGGTGGATGGGGGGAGTTTTCAGGAAGCATACCTGTTTGCGCATCATCGCTGCACGTACTTCGACATGCCGGGCAAGGAGCTGCCCGGGGACGGCGTGATCACCGGCGCCGCTGCGATCGACGGGCGGCTCGTGCACCTGGCGGCGCAGGACTTCACGGTCGGGGGCGGCGCGGCCGGGGAGGTTCATTGCGACAAGATCGTGGAGATGATGGCGGCGTCGCTGAAGACGGGGAGCCCGTTCATCTTCATCAACGACTCGGGCGGGGCACGGATACAGGAGGGGATCGACAGCCTGGCGGGGTACGGGCGGATTTTCTATCACAACGTGCTGCTGTCAGGCGTGGTGCCGCAGATTTCGATCATCTGCGGGCCGTGTGCCGGGGGCGCAGCCTACAGCCCGGCGCTGACGGACTTCATCATCCAGACGCGGCAGGCGCAGATGTTCATCACGGGGCCGACGGTGATCCGGCAGGTGACGGGCGAGGAAGTGACGGCCGAGCGCCTCGGGGGGCCGGAGGCGCAGATGACGTATTCGGGGGTAGTGCATTTCGTCGCGGAAAACGGGCGGCACGCGATGCAGATCTGCAAGCGGCTGCTGGGGTACCTGCCGCTGAACAACCTGGAGACTCCGCCTCGACTGGGGTGCGACGACGCCGTGGCGTACGACGAGGCGCTGAACCGGGTCATCCCGGACGACCCGAAGCAGGCGTTCGACATGCGGGAAGTGATTCTGCGGCTGGTGGACGGGGGGGATTTTCTGGAGGTGCAGGATCATTTCGCACAGAACGTGATCATCGGCTTCGGGCGGGTCCTCGGGCGGCCGGTGGGTTTCGTGGCCAATCAGCCGCTGGTGATGGCGGGCGTGCTGGACATTGACAGCGCGGACAAAGTGTCGCGGTTCGTGCGGTTCTGTAATGCGTTCAACATTCCGCTGGTGACGCTGGTGGACGTTCCGGGATTCATGCCCGGCGTGAAGCAGGAATACGGCGGGATTATCCGGCACGGGGCGAAGATGCTGTTCGCGTATTCGGCGGCGACGGTGCCGAAGGTGAGCGTGATCCTGCGGAAGGCGTACGGGGGCGCTTATCTGGCGATGTGCGGGAAGAACCTGGGGGCGGACCGCGTGGCCGCCTGGCCGACGGCGGAGATTGCGGTGATGGGGGCGGACGGGGCGGTGAGCGTGGTGTTCCAAAAAGAGATCCAGGCGGCGGCCGACCCGGCCGCGCGGCGGGCCGAACTGATCAACCAGTATCGGTCGACGTTTTCGTCGCCGTACATGGCGGCGTCGCGAATGCTGGTGGACGCGGTAATCGAGCCGGGCGAAACGCGGCGGTACATTGCACAATCGCTGGAAACACTGGAGACGAAGCGGGAGTTGCGGCCCGAGAAAAAGCACGGGCTGATTCCGCTGTGAGGTCGGGCGCCGGCCAGCGGGGTGCGCGGCAGACGGTTCAGGCGAACGGGCATGGAAGTGTCATTGGCGAGTGTAGCGGGATCGGGGTCAGCAACGGTTGCGGCGGCGCTGCGCGACGGTGCGGCACTCGCGCTGGTCGGCATGGCCATCGTCTTCGCGGCGCTGATTCTGTTGTGGCTGACGGTAGAGGCCCTCTGCCGCGTGTTGGCCGCGCGGCCGCGCCGTCCGGCGGACTCGCCGGCACTGACCAGTGTCGGTGGTACGCGCACGTCGCCGGCGCCGATGCCTGACGCGGTCGATCAGCGAACGCTGGTGGTGATTGCGGCGGCGGTGGCAGCAGTCGTCGGGCCGGGCGCGCGAGTTCGTCGCGTGCGGCGGCTTCATCGCAGTCCGACATCGATCTGGACGGAGCACGGGCGGGTCGTGGTGCAGTCGTCGCATCGGGGTCAGAGGTAGGCAAACGTGAAGCTGCGGATCACGGTGGAAGGCCGGACGTATGAGGTGGACGTGGAGGTGTTGGCGGAGGGTGCGCCCGCGAAGTCGTCCGGATCGCCGTCGGCTGTGGCGCCGGCAATCGCCCCCACAACGGGAGGCGACGGCAGGTCGCCAGCGGCTTCGCCACAGCACGCCGGGCAGTCGGCCTCGCGCGCGTGCGTCGCACCGCTTCCGGGGACGGTGGTGCGGATCGCGGTGAGCGCGGGAGACGAGGTGGCGCTGAATCAGACGCTGCTGGTGCTGGATGCGATGAAGATGGAGACGAATGTTCCTTCGCCGGTGGCGGGGCGGGTGCGCGCGGTGGCGGTGCCGCCGGGGGCGCGGGTGCAGCAGGGGGACGTGCTGGTCGAATTCGAGTAAGCGGCACGACGAGTGTCGTGGCGGGAGTGTGCGGCCGATCACACGGGAAGGAACACCGGCAGCGATGAACGAGATGGCGGTGGACTACGATCGCGGCTCCGGGTTCGGGCAGTTTTCCTGGGGCAACGGCGTGATGATCGGCATCGGGCTGCTGTTCATCTGGCTTGCGGTGCGGAAGGGGTTCGAGCCGCTGCTGCTGATTCCGATCGGGTTCGGAATGCTGATCGGGAACATTCCGTACGACGCGCGCGCGCTGAGTCTGGGGGTATTTGACGGGCCGGTGGCTGAGTCAGCGCTGGCGTATTATTCTGCGGGCGGGGCAGTCGAGATCGAGGGGGTTGTCGTCGGGCCGTGGCAGCAGATCTATCCGCCGCCGGAAGGGAGCGGTATTCCGGACCGGCGGTATCTGGCGCGCGATCTGGTGGAGCGCGGGCGGGCGGTGATGGTGCACAGCGAGACGAAGCTGGTGTACGGCGGCGCGGTGGATCGGCCGGGGGTGATCGATCTGGCGCAGGGGCGGCAGGTGCTGGCGCTGGCGGCGGCGGCGGACGGGCGGTATCCGATGATCGTGCGGCCGGAGTCGCAGAACCCGTGGAGCGCGGGGGTGTTGTGGTGGCTGTTTCGCGGGGTGGCGTGGGGCGTGTTTCCGCCGCTGATTTTCCTGGGGATTGGAGCGTTGACGGATTTCGGGCCGCTGCTGGCGCAGCCGCGGACGCTGCTGCTGGGTGCGGCGGCGCAGATCGGGATTTTCGGGACGCTGCTGGCGGCGGTGGCGCTGGGATTTACGGAGAAGGAGGCGGCGTCGATCGGGATCATCGGCGGGGCGGACGGACCGACGTCGATCTTTGTGTGCACGAAGCTGGCACCGGACCTGCTGGGGGCGGTGGCGCTGGCGGCGTACAGCTACATGGCTTTGGTGCCGCTGATCCAGCCGCCGATCATGCGGCTGCTGACGACTCGGCACGAGCGGCTGATCCGGATGCGGCCTCCGCGCGAGGTGAGCCGGACGCTGCGGATCGCGTTTCCCATCGTGGCGTTTCTGCTGACGGCGTTTGTGGCGAATGGCGCGCTGCCGCTGCTGGGTATGTTGTTCTTTGGCAATCTGTTGCGCGAGAGCCTCGTCACCGAGCGACTGGCGCGGACGGCGGGGACGGCGTTCATCGACATTGTGACGATCCTGCTGGGGGTGACGGTGGGGGCAAAGACGCAGGCGAGCACGTTTCTCACACCGCAGACGATCAAGATCTTCGCGCTCGGCGTCGTCGCGTTTTCGGTTGCCACGGCCGGCGGCGTGCTGCTGGGCAAACTGATGAACCGGCTCAGCCGCGAGCCGATCAACCCGCTGATCGGGGCGGCCGGGGTGTCGGCGGTGCCGATGGCGGCGCGGGTGGCGCAGCGCGTGGCGCAGGAAGAAGATCCGCAGAACTTCGTGCTGATGCAGGCGATGGGGCCGAACGTGGCAGGAGTGATCGGCTCGGCGGTGGCGGCGGGGGTGCTGCTGAGCCACATGCAGTAATGGACGCGGAGCAATCGAAGGCATTGGGAGGCGGCCGTTCGCGCAACGAGTACGATCTCGGCATATGATGGAGGTTGAACGGGTTTGGTGGGTCGTTCGTCTGCACGCGATCGCGTAGCGCTATAATCACAAAGGAGCGTACACGTCATGCCGAATCGCAAGGACCGTCCGATTCCATTCATTTCAGCGGAGGTGAGAGTTCCCCTGGTCTGTCGAGAGCGCGGCGAGGCTGATGCCGCGGCCGCAAGATGAGCAGCCGTGGCGATCATCCGGAGCAGGACCGGGTCGCGGCCTCGGCAGCGGCGCGCGCGGCGATTCTGCCGCAGGACTTCCGGGAAGCAACGCGAACGGCCGGTGCCGAGGTCTATCTGGCCGAGCCGCTGGCGGGGGCGCAGGCGGAGTTCTTCGAGCGAAAAGGGCTGGCAGCGCTCAAAGACGAGGACCAGCGCGAGGAGTGGTACGAGGACTGGCTGGCGTGGCAGGCGGAGCGACAGCTCTACGCGCGGCTGCTCTCGCCGCGGGCGTATTCGCGGCTGGGGTCGGAGTTTGAATTGCTGCGGCACGCGCGGTTCCTGGAGATGAGCGGGTTCTACAGCGCAGCGCACGGGTACAGCCTTCAGGTGTCGGCGCTGGGGCTGTGGGCGATTCAGTTGGGCGCGAATGAAGCGCTGAAGCGCGAAGCGGTGGCTGCGCTGGAGGCCGGCAGTCTGCTGGCGTTCGGCATCTCGGAGCAGCGCCACGGCTCGGACCTGCTGGGCAACGAGTTTTCGCTGCGCGAGTCGGGACATGGGCGATACCTGGCCGACGGGGCGAAGTACTACATCGGCAATGCGAACTGCGCGGCGATGATCGCAACGCTGGCGCGGAAGGAGGATCGGCGCAGCGCACGGCGCGACCGGCGCGCGCCGGTGGCGTTGCTCGCGCTGCGGCCGGCGCAAGTGGCCGGGTGGAGCGCGCGGAAGATTCGCACGCTGGGCGTACGCGCGGGTTTTGTCGGCGAGTTTGCGGTGAAAAGCCACGAGGTGCGCGAGAGCGATCTGATCGCCGAAGGGCGGCAGGCCTGGGACGCGGTGTTCGGCGCGGTGACGCTGGGCAAGCTGTTCCTCGGGTTCGGTTCGATCGGCATCTGCGAGCACGCCTTTGCGGAGGCGGCGGAGCATCTGCGCGGGCGGCTGCTCTACGGCCGGCGAGCGATCGACATGCCGCACCTGCGCGCGACGATGGTGCAGGCGTACAGCCGGCTGTCGGCGATGAAGCTCTATGCGTATCGGGCACTGGATTATGTGCAGGCGGCAAGTGCGGAGGATCGGCGGTATCTGCTGTACGCAGCGGTGCAGAAGGCGCGGCTGAGCACGGAGGGTGTGAAGGTCCTGGCGCTGCTGTCGGAGTGCATCGGGGCGAGGGGATTCGAGGCGGAGACCTATTTCGAGATGGCGCTGCGCGACGTGCAGCTCATTCCGGGGCTGGAGGGGAGCACGCACATCAACCTCGGGCAGACGGCGCAGTTCGCGCCGCGGTATTTTGGCGACGGTGATACGGGCCTGGCGCAGCCGGGTTCGCTGGTCGCGGCGGCGGGCCCGGCGGGGGAGTGCGCGTACCTGCTGGAGGCGCGGAGTGGCGGCGTGAATACGATCGCGTTCGGTCCGTGCCTGGCGGCGTACGGGGCGCTGAAGTCCGTCGAGAACGTACGGCTGTTCGCGGGGCAGGTGGAGGCATTTCAACAGTTCGCGCGAAGGCGCGAAATGGATCGAACGATCCGTGCGGATACGCCGGAGGCGCTGGCAATCGGGAGGTGTCTGGCGACGATCGTCTAC
>CAZNDQ010000067.1:0-12320 GCA_964571825.1 uncultured Planctomycetales bacterium
GACGGTCGCTGGAGAACGTGCATGAGCGCGTCGAAACTCTGTATTCGACTGGCCTTCGTTGTCGCCGTATGCGGCGGATTCTGGCATCTGGCTGTCGCGAATCACCAGCTGCTCGAGTCCACGCTGCCGGCTGAAGTCGCATCCATCGTTGCGGCGCCGGATGACCTTGTCGGGCCCAACCCGTTTGAGCTTCCCCTCGACGAGTTGATGCGGCGGAAGATCGCACCCGTGGCCGTCTGCTTCGACCCGGACACGCCGCCCGAGGTAATCGCCTATTACAACAACCTGATGCTGACCGGCCCGGACGGGATGCGCTATTTCCTGGGCGGTCGCTGGTCGGGCGTGCAGGGCAGCCCGCGGGCGCTGACCTGGAGTTTTGTTCCCGACGGCCTGGCCGTCACCGGTGGCAACAGCGAATTGTTTTCGCGGCTCGATACACTCTTCGCCGCGCAGGGCGGGCGGACAACGTGGATCAACCAGTTCGTCTCCTGCTTCAACCGCTGGGCGGCGCTGACCGGGACGAGCTACACGCGGCTGACCGCGCCCGGCGTCGACTGGGACGACGGCGCGGGCTGGGGCAGCGTCGGCAACGGCACGACGCGCGGGGACATCCGCATTTCGATGACCAACATTGACGGCAGCAGCGGGACGCTCGCCTTCAACTTCTTTCCCTCCAACGGCGACATGGTCCTTGACCGCGCCGAGAACTGGGGAAGCTCCAGCAACACGTGGCGCTTTCTCCGCAACGTCGTGATGCACGAGCACGGGCACGGCCTGGGCATCGCCCACGTCTGCTCGACGAACAGCGGCCAGCTCATGGAGCCGTTCATCAACACCGGCTTTGACGGCCCGCAGCACGATGACATCCGCGCCGGGCAGCGGCACTACGGCGACCCGTTCGAGAATGACAACTCGGCCGGCGCGGCCACCAATCTGGGCACAATAACCGAAGGTTTGCCCATCACCCTGGGGCCCGTTCCGGCACCCAACGTCAACAATGGATCGATCCTCAGCATCGACGCCAACAGCGAGGTGGACTTCTTCCGCTTCACGACGACCGGCTCCGTCGCCGCGACCGTGACGGTGACGCCGATCGGCATGGTCTATGACAACAGCCCGCAGTCCTGCGGGGCTGACGGCAGTTCCTGTTGCACGGGCAACAACATCGACAGCCGCGCCCTGGCCGACCTCAACGTGCAGATCATCGCGGCCAACGGCGTGACGGTCATCGCCACGGGCGAAAGCAGCCCCGCCGGCTCTGCCGAAGTGCTCACCAACATCCCGCTGCTGGTTGTCGGCAACTACTACATTCGCGTCTACGAGGGCGCCACGTTGTCGCAGTCGCAGCTGTACCACCTCACGCTGTCCGTCGTCGAAGTAGACTGCAACGACAACGGTCTGGTCGACAGTTGCGACGTGTCCTGCACGCCGCCCTGCAACGTCCCCGGCTGCGGACTGAGCGACGACTGCAACGCCAACGGCGTGCCCGACGAGTGCGAGACGGACTGCAACATGAACGGCGTGCCCGATGACTGCGACATCAGCGCCGCCACAAGCGAAGACTGCAATAACAACATCATTCCTGATGAATGCGAATCACAGGCGGATTGCAACGGCAACACCGTGCAGGACATCTGCGACGTCGCGGCCGGCACCAGCCTCGACTGCAATGAGAACCAGGTACCCGACGAGTGCGATGTACAGCAGCCCGGCGCCGACTGCAACGCCAACCTGGTGCCCGACGACTGCGAGCTGGACACCGACGGTGACGAAGTGATTGACGAATGCGACGGCTGTCCGCTGGACCCGATGAAGACCTCACCGGGCATCTGCGGCTGCAACGTCGCCGACGTCGGTGACGCCGATCTGGACGGCGTGCTCAACTGCATCGACAATTGCGTCAATATCCCGAACTCCGGCCAGGAGGATTGCGACCTCGACGGCGTCGGCGACGTGTGCGCCATTGATTCCGGCGAGATGATCTACCAGAACGCCTCTGTGCCGAACGGGTTCATCCAGACGACGGCCCCGATCGCTCAGGACCTGCACTTCCAGATGCCGCAGGAGGTCATCGGCTATGACATCAATTTCGTCTCGGGCGGCAGTGACGCGGCCGCACTGACGGTCCGTATCTACGCCAACAACGCGGACAACTCGCAGTTGCCGCCCGACGGGCTGCTCTTCGCCCGCAGCCATTCGATCACGCTCGGCTCGCCGACGCTGCTGCAGGAGGAGATTTCCCCGCCGCTCGCCGTCCCGCAGGACATCTGGCTCGAACTGCAGTTCAACTCACCGAACTACGGCTGGACCCGGGCTCTCGGCGGACCCGCCATCGGCACGACCAGCGGCACCTACTACGACAGCTCGTCGCAGTCGACCGGCACGGCCTGGTTCCGGGCCGTCGTTCACGCCGACGTTGACTGCAACGGGAACGCGATCCCCGACGGTTGCGACATCGAAGATGAAACCAGCCCGGACTGCAATGAGAACGGTCTGCCCGACGAGTGCGACATCGCCCGCGGTATCTCCGCCGACGCCAACGGGAATAACGTCCCCGACGAGTGTGACAGCGGCGGAATCCCCGGCGACCTCGACGGCGATGGCGACGTCGACCTGATCGACTTCTCGACGCTGTCGGTCTGCTTCGGCGGGCCGGGCGTGTTCTCGCCGCCGCCGGGCTGTTCCGGCGCGGAGTTTGACGTGGCGGACCTCGACGGCGACGGCGATGTCGATCTGGGCGACTTCTCGTCCTTCGCCACGAATTTCACCGGCCCGCAGTAGGTGCCGGTCGGTATCGCTGCTCGTGACATCACCGCCCGTGCGCGCCGACGGCGAGCGTACGGGCGGTTCCTTGTCTTCCGAAGACTAGGTCGGATCGCGGTGAACAGTGTCCGGTGAGAATGCGGGCAGGCACACCGCGATGTACTCCGCGCCCTCGGGCTCCGGCGTGCTGTACTGCACCCATTCGCCACGTAGTGTGATGACCGCCTGACCGGCGCGCACGTCGAACTCTCCGCCAAGATGCCGCACGCGGAGCGTGCCGCGCAACACCACCGAGTACTCGTCGAACTGCGGCGTCTGGCCCGGCTCGACCCATCCGCCGGGACTGCGCATGTGCGCGATGCTGAGCTGGTTGTGCTGCGTGTTCACCCGGCCAATGTACTCGTCGATCAGCTTGGGCTTGTTACCCGCAGCCTCGACCCGCGTCGGCCCCGTAATCAACGTCGGCATTCGGAACCGCCTTTCTCTCACCTCTCTCCCGCATGGATCATCATGCGCGTCCGACGAACAGAAACGCGACACCCGCAACGGCCAGCAAGGTACCCAGAATCGAACCGAACGTGATTCGCTCGCCGTAAGCAATGCGTGCCAGTGGAAGCATCAGGATCGGCACGGTAGACATCAGCGTTGCGCCGATCCCGGTGGCAGTATGGCTGATGGACACCAGCGACAGCCAGACACCGCAAAAGGGCCCGAGAAACGCCCCGACGAATGCGGCAGCCATGGCCCGCCCGTTACGCGCCGCGACGATCGTCTTCGGCAGTGCGCCGCGCGCCGCCGCCAGTACCCAGATCGCCATTCCCCCCGCCATCATGCGAATCAGCGTCGCCGACAGCGGATTGAGTGGCACATCGGCCGTTGTGGCGTTGGCCGTTACGGCACCGCTCGCCGCCACCTGCATGCCCAGCTTGGCGCAGATCAGGCCGCCGGATTGACCGGCCGCACCCAGCAGCCCCATCAGCACCCCCACGCTGCGCGAGCCGTCCGATTCCGGTATTGGAGTTCCAGCGCGGTGCCGCCCTTGCAGGACGATCACCACGCCGGCCATCGTCACGGCAATCCCGGCCACGCCGCGCGCCCCGATCGTCTCACCCAGTACCGGCCAGGCGATCAGGGCCGTGATGATCGGCGAAGTGGTCATTAGCAGCGTGCCAATCCGCGGCCCGACGAGCAGAAAACAGCGAAACAGAAACAGATCCCCCAGCGAAAGGCCCAACACGCCCGACACCGCCAGCCAGCCGTACTGCCGCGCGGCGACGCCCTCCGGCCAAAATCCGCCGAGCAGCACTTGGTGCGCGCACGACAGCAGCACGACGGCCATCAGGATGCGAATCTGGTTCAGTGCCAGCGCGCCGATGCGTCGGCCCGCTGCAGTGAAGGCAAGGCTGCACAGGGCCCAGCAGACGGCCGTGCCGAGTGCGGCCAGTTCGCCGACGTACATACCGGATCTTACCAGGATGGCCGACTCCCCTCGTTAGAACACCGGCCCGCGCTCTTCCTCGGCTGCCTCCGGCCTGGCCGCGTGCGCCGGCGACTTCGATGCAACGACCTGTTCCAGCACGATTCGTGCGTTCCGCCGGAGCATGTCCAGGGTCGCCCGCTTCATCGCCGAGCCGCGCAGTCGCTCCGCGTAATCATCGTCCGTCCAGTGCAGCAGTTCGCGCAGGTCCAGCCAAGCCCCCGCGCGGTCATCGCACAGCGCCGGGTTCGCCGTCTCGGGCGCACGCTGGTTGTACGGGCAGACCTGCTGGCAGATGTCGCAGCCGTACACCCAGTCGCCGACCCCGGCGGCCAGTGCCGACGGGACTTCCTCGCGCAGCTCGATCGTCAGATAGGAGATGCACCGCGTCGCGTCCATCTCGTACGGCGCCGGAAAAGCTTGCGTCGGACAGGCTTCGAGGCAGCGCGTACAGCTCCCGCAGCGATCCGCCATCGGCTCGTCGGCCGCAATCTCCAGCGTCGTAATCACCTCGCCCAGAAAAAAGTACGACCCCAGTTCGCGGCTGAGCACCATAGTATTCTTGCCGATCCAGCCGATGCCCGCGGCAGCCGCCGCCTCGCGCTCGATCAGCGGCGCGGTGTCGACGCAGACGCGCGCCGGGAAGCTCTCTCCCGTTTCCGCGCGAAGCGCCTCGACGAACCGCCAGAGCATCTTTTTCATCAGACGGTGATAGTCCCGACCCCAGGCGTACATCGCCACACGGCCGGGCGCGCCGTGTGCCGGTCGGGGCGGCTCCGGCCGGTGGTAGTTGAGGGCCGCGACGATGATGCTCCGCGCCCCTGCCAGCAGTCGGCGCGGGTCGAGCCGCACGTCAAGGTGGCGCTCCAGATAGGCCATCCGGCCTGCTCGCCCGCTCTCTACCCACTCGCGGACATACGCTCCCCGTTCGAGCGGTTCGGCGCGCGCGACCCCCACGCGGTCAAAGCCGATCTCCGCCGCGAGCCGCGAGATCTTCTGCCGCAGGGATTCGTTGGTCACGGCCGCATTGTAGGGCCGCGAGCGCGTCACGGCCGCGCCAGCATCCCCTCCAGCCGGGCGCGCACCCCCGGCCACTCGCATTCGATGATGCTGTACATGACGCTGTCGCGGCGGTGCCCGTCCGGCATGATGATCTGGCTGCGCAGCACGCCCTCGCGTACGCAGCCGATTCGCTCCATCGCCCGCTGCGACTGCGTGTTCCGCGCATCGGCTTTGAGCTGCACGCGGATGCAGCCCAGCACCTCAAAGGCGTGCCGCAGAAGCAGGTACTTGCACTCGGTGTTGATCGCCGTGCGCTGGGCCTCGACGTCCAGCCACGTGTGGCCGATCTCCAGCCCGCGGTCCGCCGGCCGCACGTCGAAATAGCGCGTCGAGCCCACCGCCCGCCCGTCGCTCAGACGAATGATGGCGAAGGGATGCTCGGCCCCGCCGGACGTTTTCGCCTGGGCCGAGTTGATGTACTCGCGCATGCGCTCGAGCGTGTCGAAGATGCCACCGGGGTAGTAGCGCCAGATGCTCGCGTCCGCGCCGGCCCGCGCCAGATCATCGGCGTGCTGCAGCCCCAGCGGCTCCAGCCGCACCACCCTCCCCGTCAGCACAATGTCTTTGAGGATCATGGTTCACCCGTACGCCGCCCGCCGGCCGCGGTTCGGGCACAGATACTACTGCGGCGCGATCGCCGCTTGAAGTGCGTCTTCGCGGGGGATGGCCACTACCGGCGGCTCGGGGAGCTGCACGCCGCGCCGCCCGCCGGGGGCCGCCAGGGGCGTCGCCGGCCGGCACGCCGCATCCGATGGGCACGGAAACAGTTCCCGTTCACTGCACCGCCGGATGTACAACTGCACGCCATGCAACAGCAGCGCACTGATGCCGAGTTGTGCAGCGCAGAACACCAACACGCCGGCCGGCACGATGCGCGACCAGTGAATGGTCACGTGCCGAGTCAGCGTGAACTCCATCACGCCGGGCCCGACGAGCCAGAGGGCGCCGAGGCTCAGCGCCGAGCCGGTCAATGCGACGCCGCGCAGCCCGAACAACTTCTCCAGCCACTCGTCCCAAAAACTCTGTGGCGTGCTGCGCTCCAGCAGCAGCCGGCTCAGTCGCTCGGCCACGACAGAAGATGAAGTGAGCGTGCAGGCCATCGTCAGCAGCAGCCCGCAGAACAGCAGCCGATAGATCATCCCCTCGTGGACGACGCCCTCGCGCCACCACGTCTCGATCGGCGAGGCCGCCAGCAACACGGCCGTCAGCAGCATTGCAAAACCCGCGCCAAGGAACAGCCGCGCCGGGCGCCAGACCAGCGTCATTTCCAGGATCGTCCGCAGGAATCGCATCCCGTCGCGGAGGACGGACAGCTTCGACCGGCCGATGCGCTCCTCGTACGACATCGGCACCTCAACCATTTTCAGCCGCTCGTCAAGCAACACCCGTGCGCTCATCGCGGGCGTGAAGTTCAACCCGTCGGGCAGCGGATACAGCTCCGCGATCGCGGTGCGGCGAATCACGCGCATCCCGCTGGCCGTGTCCGATACCGCGCGGTTGCTCAAGGCGCCCAGCAGAAAGGCGTAGATTCTGTTGCCGACGCGGCGGATGCGCGGCATGCGCGAGCCCGGGCCCAGGCGCGAGCCGATGGCGATGTCCGCGCCCTGGTCCGCCAGCGCGGCGCACATCGGCCCGAAGAACTCCGGATCGCACGTCCCGTCCGCATCGAGGAACGCCAGCAGGTCGCCTGTACTCTCGGCGAACCCGCGCTTGATCGCCGCGCCGTAGCCGCGGTTTTCGGGAAAGACGATCAGCCTTACCTGCGGGTATTGCCCGGCAATCTCGACCGTGCGGTCGGTGCTGCCGTCTGAGACGACGATCAACTCGACGTCGCTGACCGGGCCGGCGACGCAGATTGGCGGTGCCGCCGCGAGGCAGCGATCGATCGTCCTGCCAATCGCGTCCTCTTCGTTGTACGCAGGAATGACAATCGTCAGTCTCATGAATACCTCGCGGTTGTTTTCGGTCCTTCGTCGGCACAACTGGACTTGTTTCCATCCCCCCCAACCGGGTGCAGGCGGTTCGGCCTCAACCCCCCCTGCCGCTGGTGCCGATAACAACTCGTTCCGATCGTCCATTTCGTGAACCGGAGCAGCACGTGACATCACTGACGACTGGTCACATCGAATGCAATGCTGACACCGCGCGTCTCTGGACGCCAGCCGCATCCCGCGTCTGTCGCTGGGGCTGCGCGTTTGTGCTCCTTGCGGCGTGCCTGGCAACAATTGCAGCCATCGTGCCGATTCCGCTGACGATCTCTGCCGACGCCTGCCAGATTCTCCTCGCGGCCGATCGCCTCACCCTCGGTCTCGGGCCGACCACCATCTACCCGAAGGTTCCCGAGGTGGACTGGGCCTTCATCAATCACTGGCCTGTCGGCTATCCGTTGCTTCTGTGGGCCGTTTCTACACTGGCGGGCATTTCGGCGCTCGACGCAGCGCAGGTGATCAACGTCTGTGCGTTCGCCGTATCGTTTCTCGCCTGGGCGGCATGGTTTCGCCGTTGCCTGCCGGCTTCGCCCGCCGCGCAGTTGCTCGCGCTAACGGGCGGGCTGCTCAGTCTCGACCCCATGTACCTGTGGGAGCCGGCGACCGACATGATTCTCGTCGCGCTCACACCCGTCGCGCTGCTGCTCACCGAGCGAATCACCCGATCCCCGCGAACGGTAACGAGTGATCGCAGGAGCGGGCTCCGGTTCCTGCTGCTCGGCGTTGCAGTCGGCGCCCTGACCTGGATTCGCTATACGGGCCTGTATCTGACAATCGGCGTCGGTTTGTTTCTTCTTTGCCTTCGATTCACCCGACACAGGCCGCGCTGGGGCGTCCCTGCGGCATTCATCGTCGGCGCACTGATGCCGCTGCTGTTGCTGGCCGCCGTGAACGGCCGACTCGGTCACTCCATCATCGATGAACCAGCGTCCGCGCTCGGCCTCGACTTCGACCTCGGCTGGCCGCTCATCTGGTGGAAACATTTCGTCCAGTTGCCCTTTCTGCGTTCGTGGTGGCGAAGTCCGATGATCTTCGCGACGATCATTCCCGTTATCGCCATCCTCATCATGGCTGCCACCGGTTCGACACGCCGCGCGGCCAGAGGGTTCTTTCGTCATCACTCCGTCCAACTGAGTGTGGGTGCGGTCGGCGGCATGTTCGCGCTGCTTATGCTTTACCGCATCTTCGCTCAGTCATTCTTCGTCGTCGAGGCGGAGCCGCGCTATCTGATGTGCGTGCGGCCCTTCTACTTGGTCCTGCTGGCCGGTCCGCTGCTGAGCATCCGTTGGCGCAGCCTGCGCCGGGCCGTCTGCCTCGCCCTGCTGGCGGGCGTCTACTGGCTCGTGCAGGCCGAGTGGATCGATGCGACGCGCCTTCGGGTGGCCGACGCCCCGGCGACCACCGCCTACGGCCGGGCGGCACGCTGTTTTGCCACCGGTCCCGACGAACTCTACGCCTGGCTCGGCCGAAACGCCGACGCCAACAGCATCGTGTTCAGCAACTTCTTCGACGAGATCGCCCTCGAGTCGCATGTCCCCGCGCAGCCGCTGCCGGCAGGCGTGGACGCCCTGCGCGACGCCGTCCGCCGCATCAGCATCGCGCGCGGATGCAACAACCCGCGACTCCTCTTCGTGCTCGAACCCGACAACCAGTGGCGGCACTATTATCTGAACGCCTGGCAGGCCATCGACACGTTTGGACTCGAGCGCATGAATGCGGCAAGTGCGGTCGTTCGGCGATACGTCTTCATGCCGCGCCATCCGGAGAGGTGGATCGATGACTGACGCTACTGCGCCGGCCTCATCTCTTCCCGAAGCGCCGCGAGCACAATTCGACGACCATGCGCAGTCGTATGACGATGATCTGCAGCAGGGTCTGCGCCTGTCCGGAGAGTCGCCGGACTATTTCGCGCGCGGCCGTGCACAAGCCGTGGCCCGTTACGCGGCATCCGCCGGCCTCCGCACCGGAACCGTTGTCGAGTTCGGCTGCGGCATCGGCAACAACGTGCCCTTCCTGCGCTCCACGCTGAACTGCTCGCGCTTCATCGGACTCGACGTTTCCCCTGCCGCAATCGACGTTGCGCGCCGCAGGTATGGAGACCGCGATACGACGTTCGCGCTGGTCGAAGAATACCTCGAACACGCCGACGCCGACGTCGTGTTCATCAACGGTGTTCTACACCACGTCCCGGCCGGGCGGCACATGATCGAGATCGGACACCTGCACGCTCTGCTGCGTCCCGGCGGCCTGCTGGCCCTCTTCGAGAACAACCCGCTCAATCCCGGCACCCACCTCGTCATGCGACGAATCCCCTTTGACCGCGAAGCCGTGATGATCAATCCCTATAGAATGAGGGCAATGGTCACGAACGCGGGCTTTGTCGGCGCTCAGATCCGCTTCCATTTCATCTTCCCACGGCTGCTGTGCTTCCTCCGTCGGAGCGAGCGGCGTCTCGAGCGACTGCCGCTGGGCGCTCAGTATTGCGTTCTGGCGCGGCGGGCTTAGCCCCGGCTGACCGGGTCTCCATCCGAAGAGGTCTGCTTTTCCGCCGGAGAGAGTGCCGGCCGGCACGCGGACCGCGCAAAAACTGCCGAACTCCCCCGATTCCCCTGAACGCGATCAAGCCCGCCCCATTCCCGGACGATGACCGGTAGGACGCGGCGTCCTGCGATGCCCGGCGGGCGGTGCGCGTTGACGGCCCCGACCGAGCGTCCTACTTTCGCGGCCGCACGCGGACGGGCGAACCTGGACCGGCCGGTGCCACTCAGGCATACGGCACCAACCCGCCGGAGGCGGAAACTCGATGTTCGACTATGACTGGTTCTTCAGTAACGCCCTCGAGGAGCAGCGCGAGCAATGCCGCGCCCGCTGCGCCTTCCTCGCCTTTCCCGACCTCTCCGCCGAAGAGGCCTTCGAGAATGAGGCCTTCCGCCGCTACATGGACGAACTCGAGTCGCGCCTGCTGATCTATTTGCGCGACGGCGCCATTTACGAGGTCAAGGACTTCGTCGAGGTACGCAGCAAGGCGCACCTGACCTTTGAGTGCGAACCGGCCGAGGACCGCTATCGCGTCGGCTGCTTCGTCGTCAGCGTCCCCTTCGAGGAAATCGTCCGCGTCGAGATCTACTCCGTGCACCCGTCGCGGCGGCCGCAGGAACCGGCCATCATCACCGGTTTCAAGCATCCGCCCGACGTGCAGGGCGCCGGCGCAGCCCGCGACTGACCGGCACCGACCGCCGAGCGGCCCAACTGCACGAGTCGCGAGGGCGACATGGCGCGCATCGTCGTACTCGATCTGCTCTTCAACTGGCCGCCCGAGGGCGGCGCCCGCGTCGACACGCTCTACCTCACGCGCTACCTCTCCGAGTCACACGAGACGACGCTGCTCGTCCCGCGCCTGGCCGACGAGTTCCCCCGGGGGCGGATCGACGTGCCGCGCGAACAGCTCGGCATCGATCTGCGGACCCCGGCCGTGCCCGAAGTGCAGGATTACCGCGCGTTGCTCGCCTGGCTGCGCGAGACCCTCGCCGAACTGGGCACGCAGCGCCTGATCGTCGGCGACGCCTGGCACCTCAAGCCGCGCCTGCTCGCCGGCCTGGCCGAGTACCGCCCGATCGTTCGCTTCTACGCCCACGAGGGCCTCTGCGTCAAAGGCCACGGCCACCGTTACCGCGATGAGCGCGTCTGCAACGTCGACACGCTCGCCTGCCCCGATGAGTTCACGGCTCACTGCCGCGGCTGCTGGCAATCCTGGAGCGAGACGACGACGACTCGCGTCTTCGACCGCGAGATGGAACTTGCGGCGATCTGGGACGGCACGTACCTCGACGATCTGCGCCGCGGGCTCGCTGCCGCGCGCGCCGTGGTCGTCACCAACACCGAGATGGTCACCCGCCTCTCCCCGCACACGCCGCACGTCGTGCTGCAGCCGATGGGCGTCGACCGCCGCCGCTTCGCGCCGGCCGGTCCCCCCGCGGGTCGCCGCTTCCTGCTCCACGGCCGGGCGTACGACTACCTCAAGGGCGCACACGTGCTCATCGAGGCAGCGCGGCGACTGCGGGCGTCACGCGATGGTTTCACCGTCGCCCTGACGGGCCTGCCGCCGCGCATCGACCCGCACAGCCTTCCCGATGGCATCGAGGTGCAGTCGCCCGTCCCGCACGACGCGGTTCCCGGTCTGATCGCCTCGGCGCTGGCCTGCGTGCTGCCGCCGCTTTGGCCCGAGCCGCTGCCGCTCGCCGCACTGGAGGCGATGGCCTGCGGCCGGCCGCTCATTGTCTCAGCCGTCGGCGGGCTGCCCGATCTCGTACGCGACGGGGAAAACGGTCTGCTTGTGCCGCCAAACGACCCCGACGCACTGGCCGCCGCGATGGGCCGCCTGCTCGACGACCCGGCACTCGCGCAGCAGCTCGCCGCAGACGCTTGCGCCACGATCCAGCGCTACGACTGGAGCGATCTTCACCGTCGTGCCTACGACCCGTTGCTGACGAACGGTTAGCCGCACACATGGCCGGCCGTGCAACGCATTACGGCAAATCGCACGGATATTGACGACTCGCTGCTTCTCCCGACAATGACCCGCTCACCGCTGCAGCGGGGAGTACGCAGTTTTGGCGATTCAGTTTCAGTGCACGGGCTGTCACCAGGCAATCGAGGTCGACGACGACCTCGCCAACCGCCTCGTCGCCTGCCCTTACTGCCAGCAGACAGTCCGCGCTCCACTCAGAAGCTCTCTGGCCGATACCGCGCCGATCGCGCCGCCGGCGCGCCAGAATCCAACCGGCATTGAATCGGCTGTTCAGGATGTGCGTGGATCCTGGGCCGGCTTGCCCGTGCCGCCGCCGCAGGCGGCAGAGCGCGGCAATCTTCGCGGGAACCTCGGGCTGCTGGCCGGACTGCTCGCGTGGGGCATCCTGCTGGTGCTTTCGCTCCAGATGGTCAGCCTCGCGACCCCGCATCTGCCCGTTCCCCTGGAAACCCGCCAACCCACGCAACAGGAAATGGCCGAGGCGCTGGAAAAGGTCTTCGCC